>JAVBSQ010000174.1:0-17374 GCA_031556695.1 Bacteroidales bacterium
TTTATCATTCACATTATTTATGCGGTTTATCTCACCTGGGGTAACATGAAAGCCCGCGGTACCGAGCGTTATGCTGTTAGCAACAAAGCACAAGCCTCTTCATGGGCTGCCCGCAATATGTTTGTGTTAGGTATCATTGTATTGGGATTTTTAGCATTGCACCTCACCCACTTTTGGGCTAAGATGCAACTGCCCCACTTTATTGGCGGCCATGGCGCCGAAGATCCTTACGGCCTGGTGGCTGAATTGTTACGTATACCTGTTTACAGCATTCTTTATATCATTTGGATTGTCGCTTTGTGGTTCCATTTAACTCATGGTTTTTGGAGTGCTTTTCAAACCATTGGCTTGAACAACAACAAATGGATGTGCCGCTGGCGCGTAATCGGCTACATTTACGCTACCGTAATAGCATTAATGTTTATAGCAGTGCCGGTGTACTTCATGATGGGAATGGGGGCGTAAACTCCTACCTAAAAAACTTATTGATTTTATGGATCGCAGAGGGTAGCGTTACCACCACCACACGGTCGTAAGGCTTTATTTCACTATCACCCACAGCAATAAAAGCTTCGTCGCCACGCATCACGCCACCAATGATGGCATCTTTAGGAAAATCTAAATCGCGGATCTTACCTTTGGTGATAAGGCTATCGGCCTTCACGATGAACTCCAACACCTCAGCTTTAGAGCCATTGAGTAGTTTCATGGACTGTACGTTACTACCCATGGTGAAGCGAAAAATACGACTGGCGGTAAGCAATTTTTTGTTGATCACCGTATCCACACCCATGTTTTCAGCTAATTGTATATAGTCAATATCCTCTATCTCTGCAATGGTTTTCTTTACGCCTAAACGCTTAGCCAATATACATGAAAGGATATTGGTTTCGGAGCTGCCGGTGACTGCTACAAAGGCGTCAACACTTTTCACATCTTCTTCTATCAGCAGGTCAGTATTCCTAATGTCGCCATTAATTACCAGCGTGTTATTCAACTTCTCTGCTAACTCATCGCAGCGCTCCCTATCAGCATCAATCAGCTTCACGGTGGTCACTTCTTCTTCCAATGCCGTGGCTAACATCACACCTATAGCAGTGCCACCTAATATGAGGAGCTTGTTGACTTTTATATTTGATTTTCCGGAGCGTTTCATCACCTCCGAAGCACCCTCGCGGCTGGAGATGATAAAAACCAAATCGTCCTTCTTAAACTCATCTTTGCCCGTGGGAATAATGGTTTTTCCATTACGCGTGATAGCCACGGCACGGTATTCTATCATCTTGTCACTTTCCGATATATCCCGCAAAACCTTATCCACAATGGGCGCATTGGCCTCCAGTTTATATGCAATTAATTGCAACCGTCCTCCCGAAAAATCCATAAACTCCGTGGAACCGGTTTGCTGCAGCAAGTCTAAGATTTCAGCTACGGCATTTTTCTCGGGATAGAAAAGATAATCAATACCCATATCCGTGAATAGGGTGCTATGCTCGGATTGCAGATACTCATCATTATTAATACGGCTTATCACTTTTTTGGCGCCCATTTGTTTGGCAAACATGGCGCTAACAATATTCACGTCCTGCTCCACAGCAGGATATACGGCAATAAACAGGTCGGCCTTGTTTACGCCGGCCTGCTCCAGCATCTCAATAGAGTTGGGCATACCGTGAATAACCAATAAATCTCCCACCTCAGAAACTTTGCGCAAACGGCTTTCATCATGGTCAATTACCGTGATGGTATGAAATTCTTCAACGAGCATCTTGGCTAAGTGGCTACCCACATCACCTGCTCCCGCAATAACAATTTTCATAGTATAATGCCGTTAAGGATTGATTAAATCGGTGTTACGAAAATTCAAGATGTCATAAATATAGTCCAAAGCGTGTTTGGCAGGACTATTAGGATCAAGCGTCAACGCCTCCTTATAAGCATTAATAGCCTCAGCCCATTCCTGCTTTTGCTGGTGCGCCTTTCCTTCCAGATAATATTTTTCTGCTGTTTCCATTATACTAATCCCGCAAATCCCATAAATGCCAAAGCCAAGATGCCGGCGGAAATTAAGGCTATGGGAAGACCCTTAAATGCCTTAGGAACATCAGCCAGGTCAAGCTGTTCACGAAGGCCTGCAAAGAGTATCATAGCCAAAGCAAAACCTGCTGCAGATGCTACGGCATAAACCACACTTTCGGCTAAGTTAAGATAATGTTCTGCTCCACCAAAGGCAAATTCTTTAGACACCACAAGGATAGCTACCCCCAGCACTGCACAGTTGGTAGTGATGAGCGGAAGAAAGATACCCAAGGCTTGATATAAGGCGGGACTGATCTTTTTAAGAATGATTTCCACCATCTGCACCAAGCCGGCAATAACGAGAATGAAACTCACGGTTTGCATGAACTCAATATGCAGAGGAACGAGCACATAGTATTGCACCAAGTAAGTGACCATGGTGGCCAATGCCATTACAAACATTACGGCACCACCCATACCCACAGAGGTGGATACTTTATTAGACACGCCTAAAAAAGGGCAGGTACCCAAAAATTGTGCCAACAGAATGTTGTTAACAAATACGGCGGATATGATGATTAAAATATATTCCATATTAATTGAAAATTGAGAATTGAAAATTGAAAATGATAGATAATTTTCTCATAATTTTACGATCTTACAGTCTTACTATCTCTTGATTTTATTGAAGAGGACGAGGAGGTAGCCGAGCACGATGAAGGCTCCGGGAGCGAGAATAAAGAGGGTGATACCTCCGGGCATAATCTGATGTCCGAAGAAAGCACCGGCACCCAGCAGTTCACGCACCATACCTATCACCGTAAGTGAAGCGGTAAAGCCCATGCCTATACCTAAGCCATCAAGCATGGAATCAAACACAGAGTTTTTAGCAGCAAATGCTTCGGCGCGACCGAGTACAATACAGTTCACCACAATAAGGGGTATGAATATACCGAGAGTTTTATACAAGTCGGGCACATATGCCTGCATCAATGATTGCAACACGGTAACAAAGGTGGCGATGATAACGATATACACCGGAATACGCACCTTGTCCGGCACCTGTGCGGCAACAGCGGCAATAACCATATTAGAAAAAATAAGCACCACAGCAGTCGCTAGACCCATGCCCATACCATTTATGGCAGAGGAGGTAGTAGCCAGAGTAGGGCACATTCCCAACAACAATACGAAGGTGGGGTTTTCTTTGATGAGCCCTTTCAGTATTATTTGAATTTTATTCATAGTTTACAGGGTTACAAGTTACGAGGGACAATTTCTTACGGTCTTACTATCTTACGGTCTCTTTGAAGGCGCGGTAGGCGCGGTCAACAGCGTCACAGAAAGCGCGTGAGCTAATGGTAGAAGCGGTAATAGCATCCACGTCACCGCCATCTTTTGTGACAAGCATCTTGAAATTCTCGGGGTTTTTGCCTTCAAATTGAATGCTGAAATCGCCCTTGCTTTTCTCTATCTTATCGCCCAAACCGGGGGTTTCAGCGTGCGAAAGCACGGCTATATTATAAATAGTACCATCGGGCAGAAAGCCTACCATGAGGGATATTAATCCACCGAAACCTTTAGAAGTGGAGGTTTCCACGGCCACCCCTACCAATGAATCGTTTTGCGTAGCGGAGTACAGGCGAAGGGTACGGCCATCTAATTCTGTTGTAACAGGATTAGATGAAGGCGTATTATCAAAGGCCGGCACTACCTCTGCAATAGAGTTGTTTATTTTAGATGTTTCCGCAGCTTTAATAGCATCGGCGGTGAGCAGGTATACCCCACCCATTATTGAAGAAGATACAAGGGTAGTAATTACCAACACTACCACCATGTTTGTAAATGATGAAGATCTAGCCATGTTTCACCTCCTCGCCGTAACGTTTGGGTTTAATGTATTGATTGATCAAAGGAACCGTTGCATTCATAATCAAGATAGCAAATGAAATACCTTCGGGATAACTGCCGAAGACACGAATAAGCACCGTGATAATACCTATGCCTACCCCGTAGAGTATCATACCACGCGGGCTCATGGGAGAAGTCACATAATCGGTGGCCATAAATATAGCGCCCAACATCACACCACCGGTGAGAAGGTGGAACAAGGGTGTCACGAAATGATGAGGATCCACCAGCCACAGAATACCGCTGAATATAAAGATAGTTCCGAATATAGCCACAGGAATATGCGGCCGGATAACGTGACGAAATAAAAGGTATGCAAAACCCAGTAACAATGCTATGGTTGATACTTCACCGGCCGAGCCGCCTATCTGTCCAAAGAGCAATTGCCAGGAATTGAAGTCGGCCGCACTCATAATTTGTTCTACGGTATCGCCCTTAGCCAGTCCTTCTTTTATCAATCCCAATGGAGTAGCGCCTGATGCGGCATCCGGCCCTGTCCACGATACAGGGCCGGGCCAGTTGGTCATCTGCACAGGGAAAGAGATCAGGAGGAATACACGCCCTACCAATGCGGGGTTAAACACGTTTTGTCCCAAGCCGCCAAAGCTCATCTTGGTTATGCCTATGGCCACCACTGCTCCTATCACCACTATCCACCAAGGAATACTGCCGGGGAGGTTCATGGCTAAAAGTAAGCCGGTAAGCACGGCAGATAAATCACCCACCGTTGATTTACGTTTCATTATCCAACGTTCAATGGAATACTCCAAAAGAACGCAGGAAATAATAGCAACGGCAGCGGCATTTAAGGCGCCTACCCCGAAAAAATATACCGACATTGCATAGGCAGGAAGCAGGGCGATAATCACATCCAACATCAAACGTCGGGTGCTATCCTTACTGTGTGCATGCGGGGCCGGGGATACTACAAATTTATTCATTAAATTAAAAATTGAAAATTGAAAATTGAAAATTAAGTATTTCCTAATCTCTTAATTTCTTAATCTCTATTTGGGGCGAGAGCGGATAATTTTGATGACGTCGGCTTTACCCAAACGGATATAGTCGAGCAGGGGAATTTGTGCGGGACAGGAGTAGAGGCAACAACCGCATTCAATACAATCCTGTGCACGGTTAGCTTCCAATTCGTCATACATCTTGCGTTGTGTTTGCTTGATAAGCAGGTAAGGCTCTAGCCCCATGGGACAGGCCTGTACACATTTTGCACAACGGATACAGTTGGAGGCCTCCTTACGGTGTGCTTCGCTATCAGGTATTAGCAGGATAGCGGAACTCACTTTAGATGTGGGCGCATTGATATTGGCTACAGCTTTTCCCATCATAGGACCGCCGCAAATGATTTTACCGGTATTTTCAGGCATACCTCCGGCGGCTTCCAGCACTTTAGACATGGGCGTACCCACGCGTACCTGAAGGTTCACCTGCTGCTTTGCCGATTTTCCGGTAACCGTGATGCTGTTATCTACTAAAGGTTTATTTTTTTGTACTGCTTCATATACGGCCAAGGCAGTACCCACGTTTTGTACCACAGCGCCCACATCAATAGGCAGTCCCATAGAGGGCACCTGGCGACCGATGACTGCGTCTATCAACTGCTTTTCGCCACCTTGCGGGTAACGTTTTTTTAGCGGAACAATTTCCACTTCATAGTTGTGTGCGCGCACAAAATCCGTCAGCACCTGAATAGCATCGGGCTTGTTGGTTTCTATGCCGATGTATGCCTTCGGGGCATTCAATGCTTTTTTTAATATCAGTGTGCCAATGATCACCTGCTCGCCATACTCCAGCATTACACGATGGTCAGAGGTGAGGTATGGTTCACATTCCGCCGCATTGATGATTACCGCTTCGGCTTTTTTGCCGGGAGGCGGGCTCAATTTCACATGTGTAGGAAAGGCTGCTCCGCCAAGACCTACAATACCTGCATCGGCTATTTTTTTTATGATAGCGGCGGCATCAAGGGTAATATCTCGCTTAATATCGGCAGTGCGATCAATTTCAGGCAACCATTCATCACCTTCCACTTGTATCACCACCGCAGGCTTTTTAAACCCTGTAATATCAGTTACAGGCTCAATGGCAGTAACAGTTCCCGACACAGAGGCATGAATATTTGCCGACATAAATCCGGAGGCTTTAGCAATCAGCTGGCCTACTTTTACAGTATCCCCTTTGGCTACTACAGCTTCCGCCGGAGCGCCTATGTGCTGACCAAGGAAGATAGCCACGCTACCCTCAGGTTGCAATTGCTGCAGAGGACTCTGCGCAGCCAACTTCTGATCGGCAGGATGAATACCACCGATAGAGAATGTTTTAAGCATAATTTTTCTATTTGGAATTAAGCCTTTAAGGCGGCGTCTTTCGTATCAAAAATTTTGAAAATACTGGTAAAACCCGTGATGCTGAATATCTCGCGAATCTCTGGAAGCAGGCAGCAGAAGTGCAGTTTACCACCGGCAGCCATGCTCTTTTTTTGCATGTTTAAGAACACGCGCAAGCCGGAGCTGCTCACATACTCCAATTTAGTACAATCCAAAACCAAGTTCACGGCTTTTTCGCCCATGAGATTGTTGATACCGGTTTCAAAAACCACATAGTTAGTAGTGTCCAAGCGACCTTCCATTGCTATTACAGTGAAATCACCTTCTTGTGTTGTTGTATATTTCATAATATTCAAAATTTTTTTGTTAATATTAATACATTTTTATTATTGCGATATTCGTAGTCAATGGTATCCATCATTGTTTTCACCATGTGTATGCCCAAGCCGCCAATGTTACGTTCTTCAGCCGGAAGTGTAATATCTGGTGTTTCCACCTTAGAAGGGTCAAAGGTTTTTCCTTCATCTTCTACCTCCAGTTTCAATACTGGGGGCGTATAATCCACCCGCACTTCCAGTGTTGTATCTTTGGGCTTTCCTGCATAGGCATAATTAATCACATTAGATACTATCTCTTCCAATACCACATTAAGTTGCATTATCTGCGCCATGGTGAACGAGCATTTTTCACCGAATTCCTCAACAAATTCCTGCAGGCGAACTAACTCATTCATATCATTATGTAGTATCAAATTAGCCATCATAATAAGCAAAGGTACGATTTTTTCTTATTAATTGTACTTTACTGCCAAAACAGTGATATCGTCAGACTGCTCCACCCCGGCGGCAAAGGTGTGAACGTCTTGTTCCACTGCTTTTACCAAGGCTTTCATGTCCAGTTGCATCATAGGTTGCACCTGTTTCTGCAAGTGTTCAAAACCATAGTCCTCTACAGCGGGATTGAGGGCTTCGGTGATCCCGTCGGTATATAGCAATAGGGTATCACCGTGTTCCATTTTTGCAGTGTCAGGTTTATATACAAACTCCTCAAAAGCACCCATCACTATATTGTTGGTCACCGCCAGTACTTCCACAGTACCATTGGCTTTGAGCACCAGCGGCGGGTTATGCCCCGCGTTGGTATATTGTATCTCTCCTGTTTTGAAGTTAAGAATACCATAGAACACGGTAACAAACATAGAATCAAGACTTTCATTACACAGCAGCCTATTGGTATAATTCATGCACTCATTGGTAGGCTCGCCTTTTAAGCCGGTGGCACGAATGAGTGTACGGCTCACCGCCATAAAAATTGCAGCCGGAATACCTTTTCCGCTCACGTCGCCAATTACAAAGCCCAAACGATCATTATCTATCAGAAAATAGTCAAAGAAGTCGCCTCCCACCTGCTTGGCTGCCGTCATTAATCCAAAGATATCAAACTCCGGAATATGCGGATAGGGGTGTTCTTTTTTGGGTAGTATGGCCTGTTGTATATCACGCGCCACATCAAGGTCGTGCTGTATGGACACGAGTTGTTCACGGTCAGCAATAGCCGCACGTAAGATTTCCAGTTGGTCTTGCGCCTTTTGAATGGTTATTTCAAGATCGGCAAAATCCACCGGCTTGGTAACAAAGTCAAAGGCGCCGCGGTTCATGGCCGTGCGTATGTTATCCATATCGCCATATGCTGATACCACAACGGTTTTCAACGTGGGCATACGCAACTCATTGAGCTTGGTGAGCAAAGTGAGTCCGTCCATTTCGGGCATATTGATATCACTTAGAATAATAGACACATCAGGGTGTTCCACCAGTTTAGCCAATGCTTCCAGTCCGTTATAGGCGAATACAAATTCATACAAGCCTTCTTTTATCTGTTTTCTGAAACGCTGGCGCATTACCAGTTCCAAGTCAGTTTCATCGTCTACCACTAAAATCTTTTCAGCCATAATCTATTGTAAGTTTTTAGGAATAATAATAATAAATTCGGCATACTCGCCTTCTTTGGATTCTACCTTGAGTTCGCCTTTATGCTGTGTTGTCACTATTTCATAACTCATGGACAAGCCAAGTCCGGTACCCTTTCCTGTAGGTTTGGTAGTAAAGAAAGGATTACAAATTTTCTTCAAATTTTCTTCTGAAATACCGGTACCATTATCGCGTATGCGTATCTCCACCGTGTCGAGATGATTGATAGTAATAGTGCTCAACACCGGGAAATAATCCTCTCCCTTTTGCCTGCGTTTCTCCTGTGTGGAATAACAGGCATTGTTAATGATATTCAGAAATACACGGCTCAAGTCTTGCGGCACCACATTAATTTTAGGAATAGAAGCATCATGTTGCGCTTCTATTTTAATGTTGAAGTTTTTGTCTACCGAGCGCATACCGTGATAACCGAGGTTCACATATTCAGAAAGCAGGGCATTAATGTCGGTCATTTGAAATTCGCCTGATTTTCCACGTGAATAAAGGAGCATACCTTTCACAATACTGTCGGCGCGTTTGCCGTGTTCATTGATCTTGCTCACGTTCATCTTCAAGTCGGAAAGTATATCTGAAAAATTTTCTTGCACTGCTGCCGGTAAATTATCTACCTTGGCTAAATCTTCTTCCAATTCCTTCAATAGGCCCACGGAGAGTTCAGAAAAATTATTAACGAAGTTGAGCGGATTTTTAATTTCATGAGCTATGCCGGCCGTGAGCTGACCCAAGGAAGCCATTTTTTCGGACTGTATCAATTTTTCCTGTGCTTCCTGCAGGTGTTGATTGATGCGTTGAATAGCTTCAAAAGCTTGTGCGTTGGCAATAGCCACAGCGGTATACGATGCCAACATACGGAAAATTTCCAGGTCGTGTTCGGTATAAGCATCTTTTGCATACGCCTGAATAGAGATCGCACCTACCACTTGATCTTGTGAAATAAGGGGTAAATAGATCAAAGACTGTACGTATCTTCCTTTAGGCGCTACACGTTGCGGAATGTATTTTGAGTGTTCCAACTCGTTATCGTTAATCAGAATAGCCTGTTTATTTTTCACGCACCAGGTAGCAAAGCGTTGCTCTTCCAAGGCATATTCATAGTAAGGTAATTCGACACCGTCTTCCACGGCAAACTTACCTTCCAATACTTCGCGTTCTTTATTATAGCTTAATATAGTAAAGGCATCGCAAGACATCAAGCCTTTAGTTTGGTTGTATAGTTTAAGAATAACATGTTCAAATTTCAGGCCGGCTGTAATTTCTCGGCCCATCTCTCCTACGGTGCTTATTTCACGGGTTCTCAGGGCTACTTTCTCTTCAAGATTACGGTTGATATCCGCTAATTCGGAGAGTGTCTTTTTCAGGGCTGTTAACATGGATTCAAATGAATTCCCCAGGCTGGAAATTTCATCATTGTGTGGATTGTAAGGCATCGTCACATCATAGTCACCCTGTGCCACCCTATCCGACACCTCCGTCAATTCTTTGATGGGTTTGGTAATGGAACGGGAAATGAGTACTATCACGCCCAAAAGGAGAAGCAAGAACACTACACCAATAATAATCAGGCGATGAGTCACACGATTTAGGTCGGATAAATAATCTTCTACGGGGTAAAAGAAAACAATGGACCAACCGTTACGCAAGGGGGCATAAGCCACCCAACTGTCTTTCCCATCGCGCATTGTTTTGTACTCCACCGCTTCTACACCGGTTTGCCCTCTCAGCATACGGTGGAAAACAGAGTCCATAGCCACGCTGTAGTTTGATTTTAGGGCATCAAATACGGTTTTGTGCATCACCAGAGAATCCACAGGGTGGCACACTACGCGGCCGGAACCGGTGATAATAGCACCATAACCGGACTTGCGGTCATTGACATGTTGCATTTTCCGTTGCAGCCAGTCGATATCAATATCAACGGTGATAACCCCCTGCAAATCAGGTTCTACTTTATTTTTACGCTGTTTATAAAAAGGGACGGAATAGGTAATCATCAATTGCTCCCCTATTCCTTCATCGTAATAAGGATCACTCCAGTGCGGAGAGCGCTTTGTTGTCGGCACGTGATACCACTCTGTTTTGAAATAATCAAACTCATCACTTCCGGCCTTGAGCAGGCTTACTTCACCATTAAGATAGTGTACATAAGGTGCGTAATACTTTGTATTTTTATGCCGGAGGTAAGGTTCATAGGCAATAATCATGCCGAATACTTCAGGATTTTGCTGTAGTTGTGTTATTAAAACTTGCTCCAGTTCTTTATCTGTGAAATCAAAATCTTCAAATACAACAGCTAAGTTTTCGGGGATTTCTTCAGCGGCAGTGAACACACCATTAATTTCACCGGCATAACGCAATGTTTCATTGTGGGCATTCTCACGCAAGGTTTTCTCTCCCATATTTTTCATGGAGAGATAGTTGTACCATATCAATGCGGTAAAGACAAGGGCCGTACCTACAAAAATATAAACAACAATACGCCGTGTGAGACTGTTAAACATTGTCTTTCTCTCTTATTGCAAGTTCCAATTCCGGAAGTTTTTCTTCTATTATATTCCAAATAATCTCTTCATCAATTAACGCATAACCATGTATAATAACATTACGTGTATCTATGATTTTGCGCCATTCTACATCTTTAAATAATTGTCTGCTTTGCTCTGTAATATTATTCGCAGCCTCTCCAACTACAGCCAATTGATATCGTATAGCGCTCCTAAGCATCGAATCCGCATATAGATCGTCTATTGTCCTCCCTTTCATGTAGGCATGAATCTCTTCGATTGCATCTAATATATGTTCCAATCGAATTTGATCACTAATTGGCTCTTTCATATATCAACAATTTATCATGTTCAATAAATGGTGCTATAGCCGACTTTTCAAGCATTTTAGCACTCAACACATCAACTTTTTTATGTAGATTATCCTCCACATCAAATTTTATATCAAAATAATCATACGGCTTATTCAATTTCTCATAGTCAAATTCAACTAATAAATCAACATCGCTATTTTCATCAGCCTCTCCTCGTGCATAAGAGCCAAATAAATAAACTCGAATAACAGGCTTATCCTGCATGCTTCGTTGAATTTTTTGTATATCTGACAAACTAAGAAACATAATTACACTATTACTTTTTCCTTTTGAGGAGGAAAATTAGTTTCTAAAATAGCGCCGGTAGGGCATTCGGGAACACATTTGCGGCATAAACGACATTTTTCAAAGTCGATATATGCCAAATTATTTTCTATAGTGATAGCTTCAAAAGGACATACCTTTTGACATTTGGTACAGGCAATGCATGATACGCTGCAAGCCTTCTTGGCTACAGCCCCTTTATCTTTATTTACACACGACACAAAAACCCGGCGGCCCTTTGGGCCGGTTTTGCGAAGTTCTATAATTTTATTTGGACAGGCTTTCACGCAAGCGTTACAAGCAGTGCATTTTGCTTCATCGACTACCGGTAAGCCTGTAGTTTCATTCATTTTCATAGCGCCAAAATTACAAGCGCGAACGCAATCGCCACAACCTAAACATCCATAAGAACAGCCGGTATCACCACTATAGAGTGTAGCTGATACGGCACAGGAAGGTGCACCGTCATAGATATTCACGCGCTCACGTTTATCACAAGCGCCGGCGCAACGCACCACGGCTACCATAGGTTCTTTTTCAGGTGCTACCTTACCCAGATAAGCGGCAATTTTGCCCATTGTTTCGGCACCACCTACGGGACAGAAAAGCGTATCCATAGTATCATTTTTTACACATGATTCGGCAAAAGCACGACAGCCGGCATACCCGCAACCACCACAGTTAGCTCCGGGAAGCACCATCTGCACATCATCAATACGCGGATCTTCCTCCACTTTGAATTTTTGTGCCACAAAATATAAAACTACGGCCAAAACAAGACCTAAGATACTTAATACGGCAATTGTAGAAACTAAAGTAACAGTCATTATATTTAGATTTTTTCTATTTCAAACACATATTTTTTCTTCAACTTGTCACGAAAAACATATAACAAACTATAATACAAGACCATGGAGCAAACGGACACTAAGGCTACCCCCACTTCGGACACCTTACAAGCGAACAAAGTTAATAAAATTATCATGAATAAACATAATGGGAAGACGTATGCAAGGGCTACTGCACTCATTCCCTGTGATAAACGCATTATAACCTTTACCTCTTCGCCTACAGAAAAAGGCATATTGTGTGCGCACACAAGTATCTTTTTCTCTTTTTGCTCAGACATGGAACACATAGCTTTTCCTGTACAGGAGGCACAAGCTGAAGAAGCAATAATACTCACAGTAACTTCTTCTCCATAAACAGATTCCACTATACCCTTATGAGAAACAAGTTGTGCAGCTGCCATTGTATTTATTTTATTTTACTGGTCAAAGGATATTTCAAATTATCATATTTGCTAAGGCGTACGGAAACCGTACCTACCCTTAGGGCTGTTTTTACCATTAACGGCATTCTATTGGCATCATCTGTAATCCAAATATCCATATCACTTTCGCCGGAAAAAACATCGCCAATTACCAACTGTGCGGTAAAATGAAGAGCACGAAAAGTACCGAGTCCGCTAATTTTTATCTCTTCGCGTGCTATAAAAGAGTATGATAAATTATAAATTTCATCATCAATAGCAAAAGAAAATGGATAAGTTTTGCCGGATAACAGATTTGTAAAATCCAGACTTCTTGAACTGTAAAAGAGGCTGATTAAATCGTAGGTACACGAACGCCCTGACAATACCGTATCCTTTCTGGATTTTTCATTGCGCACGGTAGATGATTTGATGGTATAATCATCATTGAAATACATTGTACCTAAAATTTTATAGCCACCCTCATTCACATTCCGGTGAAAATAAATAGGGCGTAAAGTGCGAAAATCAAAATGAGATTCATACACATCACGTACTACAAAAAATCTATCCCACATCTTATAGGTAGTGGCATATGCCCTAACAGAATAATAGTGGGTATCACGAAACATCTCTTCCTCAATGCTCATGGTAGCCTCGCCCACATCAGCATTGATGAGTCCCCACTTATAGCCGGCCACAACAGTTAGCCGTTCACCGGATTTAAAGACCATCTGATCGTCCGTGTAGGTCTTTACCGGCGGGCAATCAAATTCTACTTTTTTTTGAGCCGGTAAAATCACCGGAATACTCATCAAAAAAACTGCTATGAGGTATTTATAAATCATTAACTAATTACACTAAAATCAGCAGCATTTGCTTTCATTTTTTTTAATTGGGTACAAAGTAAAGCATTTTTTTCGGAAGACAGCTCGGGGTCTGTGTCTAAAATCGTTAAAGCCACGTTACGTACATGTTCCAACATTTGTCCGTCACGCGCCAGGTCGGCAATATGCAGGGTGATGGGCATACCGCTTTGCTGGGTACCCTCCATATCGCCGGGGCCGCGCAGTTGCAGGTCGGCCTCAGCAATTTCAAAGCCATTATTGGTAGAAACCATGAGCTCCATTCGCTTGCGCGACTCGGTAGAAAGCTTATAGTCGGTCATCAAGATACAATATGATTGCTCAGCACCACGCCCCACACGACCTCTCAACTGGTGCAACTGGGATAAACCGAAACGCTCGGCGCTCTCAATCACCATCACCGTGGCATTAGGCACATTCACACCCACCTCTATCACCGAGGTAGCCACCATAATATGCGCTTGTCCGCTCACAAACTGCTGCATACCTATGGCTTTATTCTCGGCTGTCATTTTACCATGAACAATAGCGGTCACATAGTCCGGCGGAGGAAAAGCCCTAATAATACTTTCATAGCCATCTTCCAGACTTTTATAATCCATTTTTTCCGACTCTTTAATGAGCGGATAAACCATGTATACCTGCCGGCCTGCTTTAATTTGTTCTTTCATAAAACCAAATACCCGCAGGCGTTTACTATCATTAAAGTGTATGGTTTTTATAGGCTGGCGGCCAGGTGGAAGTTCATCTATTACCGACACATCAAGGTCGCCATACAAGGTCATGGCCAAAGTTCGGGGGATGGGCGTGGCCGTCATCACCAACACATGAGGAGGGAGTACACTCTTACTCCACAATCGCGCGCGTTGCTGCACCCCAAAACGGTGTTGTTCATCAATCACCACAAAACCAAGGTTTTTAAACTGAACGGAGTCTTCAATCAAAGCATGTGTGCCTATAAGCAGGTGTAACGAGCCGTCAAGCAAACTTTCAGCTAAGATTTTCCGGCCTTTTTTCTTTGTTGATCCGGTCAGCAGGCCCACTTTTATCCCTGTCCCTTCCAGAAATTTAGTAATACCTGCATAGTGCTGTTGCGCTAAGATTTCAGTAGGTGCCATAATAGCCGCCTGATAGCCATTATCGTTAGCAATCAATGCACACAACAAGGCCACCAATGTTTTACCGCTACCCACATCACCTTGCAAAAGGCGGTTCATTTGTTTACCGCTACCCATATCCCTACGTATTTCACGGATAACACGCTTTTGCGCTTCTGTCAAAGGAAATGGAAGATTGTCATAGCACTTATTAAAACTATCGCCTACCGAAGAGAAGACAAATCCCTGTGAGGCCTGCAAACGAATGGAACGTTGCTTTAACAACGAAAGTTGTATGTAAAATAGTTCATCAAATTTCAGTCGAAAGCGCGCATGCGTTAATTTCTCAGCATCTTGTGGAAAGTGCACTTGCAAAAGGGCCTCCTGTATAGACATCAAACGCTGGTCTGCCACCAGCCAGGCGGGCAAGGTTTCAAAAATTTGGCCTGCTAATACGGTAGACAAATTTGCCTGTAACTTCATGAAGGCTCTTTGCCCCAGCCCGTTGTCACGCAGCATTTCCGTGCTACGATATACTCCCTGCAAGGCCGACTGCCGGATAGTACTCTCGGCCTTGAACTCATCCACCTCGGGGTGTACAATATTCACCTTGCCGTTAAATTCGCTCGGTTTGCCAAAAACAATATATTCCACACCCATTTTCAGGCGCTCTTTCGTCCACTTGATGCCTTGAAAAAACACCAATTCCAGCACGCCGGTATCATCGGAAAAATAAGCAATATACCGCTCTTTACCGCGGCCATTTCCCAATTGTTCAAAGCGCACCAGCTTGCCTCGCATCTGCACGTAAGGCAGATCACCTTTAGCATCTACCACTTCTTTTACCGTATAAAATTTAGTGCGGTCAATATAACGGAATGGGAATGTGTACAGCAGGTCGGAGAAAGTTTTAATTCCCAACTCTTTTGCGAGCAGTTCGGCGCGACGCGGCCCTACTCCCGGAAGATATTTTATATCCTGACTCAAAAGGCTGTGCATGATGCAAAGATACAAAAAAAATGCAACTGTGCTAATATGCTGTGCCAATAAAACTGTAGCCCTTTTGCCTTTAATTAGCACATTAGCATATTAGCATATTTGTATATTAGCACATTATTATTACCTTTGTACTTTAAGCTTTATCAGCATGGACAACACGCTCATCAGTATCAAAGACCTCAAGAAAATTTACCAGGTAGGAACGCAGGAAGTACGCGCCCTGAATGGTGTTTCTTTATCTATTCACAAAAACGAATATGTGGCGATTATGGGTCCTTCGGGCTCCGGAAAATCAACGTTAATGAATATTTTGGGTTGTTTGGACACCCCCACTTCCGGTCACTACATTCTCAACGGTACTGATGTAAGTCAGATGGACGATAATAACCTAGCGGAAGTGCGTAACAAAGAAATAGGCTTTGTATTCCAATCTTTCAATCTTCTGCCCCGCTACACTGCTCTAGATAACGTGGCGCTACCGCTCATTTATTCGGGACTACCCAAGCACGAACGGTTGGAAAGGGCGAAGAATGCCTTAACCAATGTTGACCTTCTTAACCGTATGGACCACCGCCCGAATGAGCTATCAGGCGGACAACGGCAACGGGTAGCCGTAGCACGCGCCCTGGTCAACAATCCCGCCATCATTTTAGCCGACGAACCCACAGGTAACCTCGACACCAAGACATCCATAGACATCATGAACCTTTTTGAAGACATTTACAAGAAGGGTAATACTATTATAGTGGTGACCCATGAAGAAGATATAGCGTTGCATGCACGCCGCATCATCAGACTGCGTGATGGCCTCATTGAGAGCGACTTAGAAAACCCAGCCCCCACAAAAGGATAAATATCGTGACAAGTGACCGGTAACGAGTAACAAAAACACCCGTCACCCGTTACATATCACCCGTTACTATGAAGATATACACTAAAACCGGAGACAAAGGTACCACCGCACTTGTGGGTGGTACAAGGGTGAGCAAGGCCGACACCCGCGTGGAAGCCTATGGTACGGTAGACGAACTCATCAGCCACCTCGCCCTACTACGGAGCTACCCGCTCTTAAGCAGTTATGATACGGGGTTAGAGCAAATACAAAGCTGTTTGATGATTTTATCGGCACAATTGGCCTCCGATGGCTCACCTAAAAAATTGCCGGAAATAAAAGAAAGCGACATTCAATCTCTAGAAGTCGGTATTGATCAAATAACCAAAGAATTACCACTAATTCAATCTTTTATCATCGCCGGCCCACCCGCCGCCGCCGCCCAGTGCCATATTGCCCGCTGTATTTGTCGCCGGGCCGAGCGTTTAGCTGTTGCGGTAGAGTCGCAACATACTGTGAACAAAAATATTACACCGTATCTCAACCGTTTATCCGACTACCTCTTTGTCCTATCCCGCAAGGTTACCCATGAGGCTGGTATGCCTGAAAACTTTTGGCTGCCTTAATGTTAAGTATTTATTAATTTTAATTTCAACCTTTGTTGATTCGATAAAAAGCGCTATATTCGCGCTCTGAAAAAGACGATTTTGATTGTCAAACTATTGAATCACAAAAGTGTAAGTTATGTACTGGACTCTCGAACTAGCCTCTAAATTAGAAGATGCCCCTTGGCCCGCCACAAAAGACGAGTTAATTGACTACGCCACCCGCTCAGGCGCCCCGATGGAAGTAATTGAAAATCTTGATACTCTGGAAGATGATGGAGAAATATACGACAGTATTGAAGATATTTGGCCGGACTATCC
>JAVBSQ010000057.1:0-3163 GCA_031556695.1 Bacteroidales bacterium
AGAGTATAGCCATGTCAAATAATGATATACTTAGACACCTTACTTCTACGAAGCCTGTGGGGGAACAGTATTTCTTTCCTTGTACGCAGTATCCGGCTAGGCAATTCTTTATGCCAACGCCTCCCAATAAAGGGGAATGGACAGGGGAAAAACGTATTGCCAATGTCATATTTATAGCAGATGCCTCCATGTTTAGTCAGCAGGAATCATTGTTAAACGATGTAAAAGCAAATCATTTAGGACTTATTGTAGGTGGGCAGACAGCTGGAACAAATGGTAATATTAACAGGCTTAGTTTATTTGACCGATTTTCTTTCTATTTCACCGGCTTACGGGTGCTAAAGGCTGATGGAAGCAAGCATAATACAATAGGCATTATGCCTGACGTAGTTGTGAATCCAACGATAAAGGCTCAGCAGGAGGATCGTGATGAATATGTTGAAAAGGCCGTTGAATTGATCAAATCGGCTACTTGAAGCCATAATTTTTTAGTGTAATTTTTAGTTGTTTAATTGTGTGTTAATATAATGCCTCACTTCCCCTTTACCCACCAACACGATGCCATGGACTGTGGCCCCGCTTGCCTGCAAATGGTTGCCAAATACTATGGCCGGAACTATAGCTTGCCGGGCTTGCGGGAGCAATGTTTTCTTTCCAGAGAAGGGGTAAGCCTCTTAGGCATTAGTGAGGCGGCAGAGAAAATTGGTTTTCGTACCACCGGTGTGAAAATTACTTTTGAGCAGTTATTGCAGTCGCCACTACCCTGTATTGTGCATTGGAAACAGAACCATTTTGTGGTGGTTTATGGCATTAAAGGGCGGAAAAATAAATTCATAAAAGTGGCAGATCCCGGCCATGGATTACTTACTTATACTAAAGAAGAATTCCTGAATGGATGGATTTCGTCAAAAGAAAGTGAGGAAGACAGGGGGGTAGCATTATTGTTAGATCCTACACCTGATTTTTATGCTCAGGATGGTGAGCGTGAGGACCATACAAAGTTTACTTTTATTCTGAAATACCTGCGGCCCTACCGGAAGCTGATAGTACAGCTTTTTCTCGGTATGTTATTGGGTACCTTGTTGCAGTTAATCTTTCCTTTTCTTACCCAAAGTATTGTAGACTATGGTATAGGTAATAACAATCTTTCTTTTGTAACACTGATACTCATTGCCCAACTCACGCTATTTACCGCACAAACGGCGGTGGAGTTTATCCGCTCGTGGATATTGTTGCATATCAGTACCCGTATTAATATTTCGATTATATCCGACTTTTTAATGAAGCTGATGAAACTGCCCATTGGTTTTTTCGATACCAAAATGATAGGTGACATTATGCAACGCATTGGTGACCACAACCGGATACAATCGTTTTTGACATCTACTACCTTAAATGCCTTGTTTTCATTGGTGACCTTTGTGGTATTTGTTGGAGTACTGGCTTTTTATAATGTAAAGTTATTATTGGTATTCCTGATCGCCAGTAGTTTATATGTGTTATGGATAGTGTTGTTTTTAAAACGGCGTAAAGATTTGGATTATAAACGCTTTGCACAGAGTGCGGCGCAGCAAAGCAATCTGTACCAAATGATCACAGGCATGCAGGAAATCAAACTCAATAATTGTGAGCAGCAGAAACGTTGGGAGTGGGAGCGTATACAGGCTAAATTGTTTCATATAAGTGTGAAAGGTTTAGTCTTGAGCCAATATCAGCAAAGCGGCGCTTTCTTTATTAATGAAACAAAAAACATTGTGATATCATTCTTTGCGGCACAGGCTGTAATTACAGGAAATATGACTTTGGGTATGATGATGGCTGTGCAGTATATTATAGGACAGTTGAATGCACCCATAACGCAATTTATTAGCTTTATCCAATCTGCACAAGACGCAAAAATAAGTCTGGAACGTTTAGGTGAAATTCATAACCGCGAAGATGAAGAAACAGAAGATGCCGGGAAACAGCATTTTCTGCCGGAAGAGCATAGCTTTACTATTAAGGGGCTTTCATTTCAATATGAAGGGCCACATTCGGAGCCGGTATTGTTGGCTTTAGACTTGCATATTCCGGAAGGAAAAACAACCGCTATTGTGGGAATGAGCGGTAGCGGAAAAACAACCCTTGGGAAGTTGTTATTGGGTGTTTATAGGCCGGTAAAAGGGGAAATCCTGGCGGGTGATACTAATCTTGATAATCTGGGAAAGCATGTGTGGCGCGCTGCTTGTGGGGCGGTGATGCAGGACGGGTTTATTTTTTCCGATACCATTGCTCGCAATATTGCAGTGGGAGAAGAGCAGATCAATAAAAAACAATTGTCATATGCTTTGAAAATCGCTAATTTAAAGGACTTAATAGAGACATTGCCCTTGGGAGTAAATACAAAGATTGGACAGGAAGGGCATGGATTGAGTCAGGGACAGAAACAGCGGATATTGATTGCCCGTGCTGTTTATAAGAATCCGCAATTTCTTTTCTTTGATGAAGCTACCAATGCACTTGATGCCAATAACGAGCGACTAATTATGGAAGGCCTGCACGAATTTTTTAGAAATAAGACAGTGGTAGTAGTGGCGCATCGCTTGAGTACGGTAAAGAATGCCGACCGGATAGTAGTGCTAAATAAGGGGCGGATAGTAGAGGTGGGAACACATGAGGAACTCACGGGCCAACGTGGAGAATATTATGAATTAGTGAAAAATCAATTGGAACTGGGGAATTGAGTATGGAAGAAGACAAAGATCACCTTGAACTTCGATCTGAAGAAGTACAGGATATTTTGGGCCGTCCACCACTATGGTTAGTACGGTGGGGTATTACTACTATTTTTGTTGTGATAGCAGGATTATTTGCCGGCAGTTATTTTTTCAAATACCCGGAGATCCTTACAGCTCCAATTGTTGTTACATCTGACAATTTACCGGTAAATGTGGTAGCAAAATCCTCCGGTCGTATAGATACTTTACTGGTTCGGGAAAAGCAGTATGTCGAAAAAGGGCAATTATTGGCCGTTATTGATAATCCTGCGAGTTTTAAGGATATGATGAGCTTAAAAGATTTTTTGGACACCTTATCCGGTGGAATTCCACCGGTCAATTTACATTTGGGTACCGTACAAAGCAGTTATGCCGTATTTTTAAAGGAAAGTGAAGATTATGTTTAT
>JAVBSQ010000061.1:0-5673 GCA_031556695.1 Bacteroidales bacterium
TGGTCAAGCAAGGTATCAAAAGCCATTTCCTTGGTTATATATTCGCCACCAAACGGGAGTAGTAGCGCCATGTGAAAACGTTTTTCTGCAGGATTATAAGCATAACTTTCGCAGCGATTGATATCCACGGGAGCAGCGTGGTAAGTACAAGGTAATACAGATGTATCGGGGGTATTTGCTGTACTTTCAATAAGTGCAGCAGGTGTAACTGTTTCAGGCAATAAACTAACCGGAGTAGTTGGTGGGGTTTCCGGTTCTATTTTAGCTCCTATTACAGGACTTTGAAGATGCTCTCCTTCCTGCAAACCCATTGCTTCTAGTTGCGGATTATGTTTTTGTATATCTGCAACACTTACGCCGTAACGTTTTGCTATAGAATAAAGGGTTTGCCCCTTCAGTACTCCATGAATATAGAATACTTGTCCCTTAATTTTTATTTTTTCTGTTGATATATCCACCGGAGTGGGAATATACTGTGCAACCAGGGGGGCTGAAAACAACAAAACAAAAGCTATAAGAAAAGAGTATCGCATAATATAAAATTTAGAGTAAACGGGCTAACATGTTTTGCACATTGGTTTCTATGCGTTCATATATATCATCGGCATAGGGTGCACGAACAAAAGGTTCACCCAGTATGTTTTCATATAATTCTATATAGCGCTCGGAGATACCGTTCACCACCTCTTCGGTCATGGTGGGCACCTGTTGTCCTGTTTGGCCTGAAAAGCCGTTAGCCATCAACCACTCACGCACAAACTCCTTGGAAAGTTGATGTTGTTGCTCTCCTTTAGCAAAGCGTTCGGCATAGCCGTCGGCATAGAAATAGCGTGAGGAGTCAGGAGTATGTATCTCGTCAATAAGGTATATTTGATTGCCTTTTTTCCCGAATTCATATTTTGTATCTACCAATATTAATCCTCGTTCTGCCGCCATTTGTGTACCTCTCAAAAAAAGCGCCATGGCATATTTTTCCAATTGGCTATAATCTTCTTCACTTACCAAACCACGTTTGATAATATCTTCCCTTGAAATATCTTCATCATGCAAACCCAATTCGGCTTTAGTGGTGGGAGTGATTATAGGTTTTTCAAAGAGTTGATGTTCTTTCATTCCATCGGGGATTTTCACACCGCAAATTTCGCGTGCGCCATTTTTATAAGCACGCCAAGCGCTTCCGGTAAGGTATCCGCGGACAATCATCTCTACAGGAAATGCTTCACAGTGATGACCAATGGTAACCACAGGGTCGGGAGACGCGATACGCCAATTGGGGACAATATCGGCTGTTTCCGACAAAAATTTTGCAGCAATTTGATTGAGCACTTGCCCTTTGTATGGAATACCTTTAGGCAATACCACATCAAAGGCTGATATCCGATCAGTAGCCACCATCACCAGGTAGTTGTTATCAATAGTATACACATCACGAACTTTGCCTGTGTATTTATTGGTTTGTTTGGCAAAGTGAAAATTAGTTTCAGTAATTGCTTTCATATTTATTTTTCTTCTATAAATCCTATATTTTTTTTCTCATATAAACTACGCATAGCTTTTAATGAAGTCCTCATGCGTTCATATTCTTCTCGGGTAGTAAAAAAGCCGGGGTTGTTTTCATAATGGCTGGCTGGCAATACATAAAAACGGCGTTTATCGGCAATGAGAGGTTTATAAGCCCATGTAAAACTGTAAGAGGTCTTATCAATGCTTGTTTTTCCTTTTTGTTTTACTAAACGAATATGTGCCAATGCACCTATCTCCGTATTCTCATCTGTTTGGTTAGAAATGAAATTACCCAAAGAGTAAACAGTAACACCTGATATTGTAGAGTCGGCACCATATATTTCCTCCATTGGCTGTAGCACGTGCGGGTGACTACCTATAACGAGATGAACCCCTTTTCGATGCAGGAATGCCGACAACATACGTTGTGCTGCATTGGGATATAAACGATATTCTTCGCCCCAGTGAATAGCCACGGCAATGATATCGGCATGCGCTCTTTTGACTACAGCTATATCCTCACTTATTTGTGCGGTATCTATGAGGTTAACAACGGTAGGCGCAGGTATCGGAATTCCATTTGTACCATATGTATAATTAAGAAGTCCCAAGGTGATATTGTGCTTTTTGAGCAGGAGTGGATAAGAGGTATAACGATGACTATTGTCGTAGAAAGTTCCGGTATGTAGGAGTTTCAAACTGTCAAGCATTTTCAGGGTACGTACTATCCCTTTTTTTCCCTTATCGCAAGAGTGGTTATTGGCGGTAAGCGCCACGTCAACACCGGCACGACGGAGGGCCATGGCTAATTCATCGGGGGCGCAGAACGCGGGGTATCCGCTATAAGGTGCTCCGGCCAGGGTGGTTTCAAAATTGACTATGGAAATATCTGCTTCTGAAAGCATAGGTTTTATGTAGCCGAAACAATCGTCAACAGCATAACCGGAAGGAGTTTTGGCGGCATTAATCTGCATTTGGTGCATCATGACATCTCCTGTGAACAAGAGAGTCAGCGTGTCGGCTGCCACCAGAGAACAGGGCATCAGAAAGAAAAAAAAGAGTGCTATTTTAGTTTTCATTTGGGCGTGAAGGTACAAATTTTTATCTTTTTACCCTATTTTTTTTGTCTGTTTCAAATTAAATGCTTAATTTTGAGCCTTATTTAATTTTATTCATTCTTATGAAAAAGTTTTTATTCGTTATACTGTCGCTAAGCATGCTGTTGTCATTAAACAGTTGCGACTGGTTCAATTCTACTATTTTAGGCAAGCCCTCTAAAGCTGAGATTGCTAAAAAAATCCGCATGGAGAATGCCCGTAAGGATTCATTGGCTAACCTGGAGCAAGAAGCCTTACAATTAAGACAACAGCAAGAAGCGGAAGCCGCTGCTGCAGCTCAACTGGAAGCAGAAAGGAATCAGCGTTACCATGTTTTGGTAGGTTGCTTTAAAGTAAAATCTAATGCTGACAGAATGATGGCTAAATTAAGCAGTAAGGGTTTCCATCCTATAGCTTTAGAGTTTAGAAGCGGGTTTACTTGTATCTCAGCTCAATCATTCAGTGATATCCATGTTGCTTATAATGCCATGAATGCCTTAATGAAAAACAGCGACTTCTGTCCGGGTGATGTGTGGGTTTATGACAGCAACCAGCAACTGCATCGCTAGAACATTATTTGTCCTTATAGTTAAAAGAGATTTATTAACATTATGTTGATAAATCTCTTTTCTTTTACCCCACTTCGTTTGCGTACGGTTGTTAATTATTCGGTTGATAAGTAGAATTGCTTTAACTCGAAATAGCCGTCAAGTTGATGTAACTTGCACGTCCTTTTCGTTTCGAAATTAAAATTAATTACCTTATATATAAGCAACCGGACCATGAGCCCAAAAGAACCAAAAGCCAAGATTTACGAGTACGATGACGCTGTAGCTGCCAGCAAGGAATATTTTAATGGCGATGAATTAGCCGCATCCGTATGGGTAAATAAATATGCCATGAAAGATTCTTTCGGCAATATTTTTGAACGCACCCCTGATGATATGCATCATCGTTTGGCTAAAGAATTTGAACGCATAGAGAAAAAATATGCTAACCCGATGAGCCATGCTGAGATATTTGAATTACTCAAGGGTTTCAAA
Organism: Bacteroidales bacterium; assembly: GCA_031556695.1. Lineage (GTDB taxonomy): Bacteria > Bacteroidota > Bacteroidia > Bacteroidales > UBA932 > UBA932. The sequence goes on from JAVBSQ010000061.1 coordinate 3,644, forward strand.
TATGTGATTCCTCAAGGAGGCCCAATGACCGGTATTGGCAATGAGGTACAAGTAGCCTCCTTGTCCAATTGCTTTGTAATTGGTTACCAGAAGGCAGCCGACTCTTATGGCGGTATCATGCGTGTTGACGAAGAGCAGGTACAGCTAATGAAGCGTCGCGGAGGCGTGGGTCATGACTTGTCTCACATTCGTCCCGGCGGAAGCCCTGTGTTGAACAGTGCGCTCACCTCTACCGGCGTAGTGCCCTTCATGGAACGTTACTCCAACTCTACACGTGAGGTAGCACAAGACGGAAGACGTGGCGCATTAATGTTGAGCATATCTATTAAACACCCTGATGCAGAGCAATTCATTGATGCAAAGATGACGCAAGGCAAGGTCACCGGTGCGAACGTGAGCGTGCGTATTGATGACGATTTCATGCGTAGCGCCCTGCAGGATAAACCTTACTTGCAACAATATCCCATTGATGCTGCTAATCCTAAATACAGAAAGGAGATAGACGCGAATAAACTGTGGAAGAAAATCATACACAACGCATGGAAATCAGCAGAGCCCGGCATTTTATTTTGGGACACGATTATCCGCGAGTCGGTGGCTGACTGCTATGCCGACAAAGGCTACCGTACGGTAAGTACCAACCCTTGTGGAGAAATTCCCCTTTGTCCGTACGACAGCTGTCGCCTCATTGCCATTAACCTCTACAGCTACGTTGACCACCCTTTCACCATCAAGGCTAAATTCAATAAAGAGTTATTCAAGCAACATGTGCAAAAAGCTATGCGCATGATGGACGACTTGATAGACCTGGAGCTGGAGAAAATTGATGCTATTATTGCAAAAATAGACTCTGATCCCGAAGCAGGTGATATCAAACGTGTAGAGCGCGAATTATGGCTAAAGATAAAAGAAAAAGCTATTGGCGGACGTCGCACCGGGTTAGGCATCACCGCAGAAGGTGATATGTTGGCCGGACTGGGACTACGCTACGGCACTGATGAGGCCATTGATTTTGCTGTAGAGATACAAAAAACATTAGCTATCGAAGCCTACCGCGCCTCAGTTATCATGGCTAAAGAACGTGGTGCATTCCCTGTATTTGACGCGAAATTGGAAGCTAAGAACCCTATGATAGATCGCCTGTTCAAGGCTGATGAAAGTTTAGCTATAGAGATGGTTGCCCATGGCCGCCGTAACATCTCTTTGCTCACCATAGCTCCTACCGGCACCACCAGCATGATGACGCAAACCACATCAGGTATTGAACCTGTATTTTTGCCGGTGTACAAACGCCGCCGCAAGGTAAATCCGAACGACAAGAATGTAAAACCCTCCTTTATTGATGAGGTGGGCGATGCATGGGAAGAATTTAATGTGTTCCACCATAAATTTATTACCTGGTGCGAAGCCAACGGGCACAAGGCCGAAGAGGTATATCGTTACAGTGATGAACAGATAGATAAATTAGTAGAAAAATCACCTTACAACAAAGCTACATCTGCTGATGTGGACTGGGTAGCGAAAGTGAAGATGCAAGGTAAATTGCAAAAATGGGTGGATCACTCTATCAGCGTTACCGTGAACCTGCCTGAAAATATTAGCGAAGAGATGGTAGCCATAGTGTACAAAACAGCATGGGAAAGCGGCTGTAAAGGTATCACTGTTTACCGCGAAGGCTCACGTGCCGGTGTTTTAGTATCTAACAAAGAGAAAAAGCAAGAGGACGATAATTCTGCTATGCCAAAAAAACGTCCCGAAATCTTAGATGCTGAAGTTATCCGTTTCAAAAACGGCACTGAACAGTGGATTGCCCTGGTAGGTTTATATAAAGGCCGCCCCTACGAAATATTTACGGGTATTGTTGACGAGGACGTACGCCCTATCCCCAAAACCGTAACTATGGGATCTATCTTTAAGGTAAAAAACAAAGATGAGTCGTCACGTTACGACTTTCAATATACCGATAAATACGGCTACACCAATACTCTTGGTGGTATCTCACACATGTTCAATAAAGAATACTGGAACTA
>JAVBSQ010000012.1:0-7402 GCA_031556695.1 Bacteroidales bacterium
CTTATCAACGTAACAAACAGTTGTACGCTCAAAAAACCATTTCCACTGCCGATTTTGAGACTTCGGAAGCACAATACAACGCTACTCAAAGTCAGGTAGAATCAGCACGTTACAATGTAAACAGTGCTGAGGCTGCCCTCAAGGAAGCACAAGAGAACCTCGTTAAAACAACCATATATGCACCCATGAGCGGCACCGTTTCAAGCCTTAGCGTAGAAAAAGGGGAACGTGTAGTGGGTACCACGCAGATGGCAGGCACTGAGATGCTGCGCATCGCTAACCTCGAAGAAATGGAAGCTGTAGTAGAGGTAAACGAGAACGACATTGTACGTCTTAAGCTTAAAGACACCGCTACTATTGAAGTTGACGCTTATCAAAACAGAAAGTTTAAAGGCATAGTAACACAGATAGCTCACTCTGCCAAAAACAACAGTACCTCCACCACTGACCAGGTTACTAATTTTGAAGTGAAAATCTTTGTCCTTCCCGATTCCTATAGCGACTTGATTAGTGCCAGAAAAAAATTTGTTTTCCGTCCCGGCATGTCCACCTCTGTGTCCATACAAACCGAGACACGAATGAATGTACTTTGTGTTCCCATACAATGTATCACCACCCGCACTGACGTTACAGACAAGAAAGACTCCTCCGGCGCACAAGTAGTGGAGCGTATATTTGTATTAGGTGATGAGAACAAAGTGAAAACAGTTGTTATTAAAAGTGGCCTGCAAGACAATACTCACATAGAGATTAAAGAAGGCCTCACCGAAGATGATCAAGTGGTTACAGGCCCTTATAACGCCATATCCAAAAAATTAAAAGACGGAACGCTGGTAAAGACAGATGGTGGAAAGGTAAAAGGTGAAAAGGTGAAAGGTGAAAAATAAGTATTATGAGCACCCTTGTACCTTGTACCTTGAACCCTGAACCCTATATCCTGCATATTGAATCCGGCACCGATGTTTGTTCTGTTGCCTTATCACGGGGTAAACAATTATTATCACTGCGCGAGAACAAAGAAGGCAAATCACACGCTCAGCTTTTGGCTGTATTTATTGACGAACTGTTGCGTGAACAGCAGCTTCATATAAACGACATTGACGCCGTAGCTGTAAGTGAAGGGCCCGGCTCTTACACAGGGCTACGCGTAGGTGTCTCCACCGCTAAAGGACTATGCTATGGGGCACAGAAACCTCTTATCGCTGTAAGCTCACTACAATCACTGGCTTCCCTGGCAATAGAGCAAGAGCTGTTACCTTCTCCTACAGTCCTTGTTGCACCCATGATTGACGCGCGGCGCATGGAAGTATACACAGCGCTGTTCAACGCCTCAGCACAACAAATAAACCCCACAGAAGCCAAGATTATCGACGAAAATAGTTTTAACGAATTGTTAGCTCAGCAGGCGTTGCTGTTTGTGGGCAATGGAGCCGACAAGTGCCGTACTGCCCTCACCCACCCTAATGCACATTTTGCATCATTGCAAGCTTCAGCAAAGGGCATGATTAAACCCGCCCTGGAGCGCTTTAATCGACAAGAGTTTGTTGATGTAGCTTATTTCGAGCCTTTCTACCTAAAAGATTTTGTAGCTATACCCGCCAAGAAAAATATACTGGGGAACTAGATTCTTACTGCGGCGGCATTTGCTGCTGTTGCTGCACTTGCATAGACATTTTCAAGTTCATATACCTGTTGTAAGCCTCCTGTGCCTTCGCCTGGTCGCCCAAAACATTATAGGTAGCCCACAAATTTTTCATTGCCAACGTATCGTTAGGTGCCAGTTGCGTAGCACGGGTAAAAGCCTCCAAAGCCTTCACGTGCTTACCCACCCCTCCGTAAATAGCGCCCATATCAATTAAGGCCACTACACTCTCAGGGTTAATAGCCACTGCTTTTTCAAAGTAAGGTATAGATTCCTGCAATTTCCCCTCTTCCTTAGCCAACACACAAGCCAGGTTATAATTGGCTTCAAAACGGTTGGGAGCAAGCTTTAGTACATATTCCCAAGTAGCCTCCCGCTGCTGTAAGGGAACACGGTAAAGGGTCATGGACAAGGCATCAAAAGCATAAGGATTATATGGGTTGCGCTTGATCAGCTGCAAAAGATATTTGATAGAGGTATCGGCGGGCTGGCCCAAAGCGCCGGCCGACCATGATAATAGCAGCAAGGCATTTTCATAATTGGGGTGAATGTCCACCGCACGGTGTGAATATTTATAAATTAAGCGGGTAATACTGTCGCGCATAACAGGATCTCCCGTCTTTTGCAATTCAATATTATATACGCGCGCGGCATCATAATTTGATTTGGCACTTTTGTACGACACTTTCACATCAGTGGTAGAAAGCGTAAAATCATCAAACCATGCACGGTTGCGCGATATGGCGTCTACAGCATAGAGCGACAAAACAATAAAAACAAAACCGGCCAAGACGTTACGGTAAAGCTTTGCGTTTTTCATCCATTTGGGTAATTGCAGTATCAACAAATCGGCCAATACCATACAAAAACCGATGGAAGATATATATATAAAACGCTCATTCATAAAGGTACCTACCTGCACAAATATATTGGACACAATAGAGAGCGGAACATAGAACCAAACTGCAGCATAAGCATATTTATTCTTTTTCACTATTCCCCATAAGATAAAGAGCCCAATCGCTATATACAATAAAGTAATGAGAATAACGCTGAAGTCCGACCAATTCATGATGGGAATATGGTAAGGATAGTAGTCCGTAGTAAGCGGATAGGGCCATACGGTAAGCCACAGATAACGCCCCAGCACATAAATAATACTCGCCCATTTCTGTCCTGTTGTCATCAGCATAAAGGGATTATTCATCAACTCTGTTTCAGGCAGAGGATCAGAATTAATAGCGGAGGCACGGGCTGCTAAAAACACAAATGAAGCAGCCAACAAGGGCAACATAGATATAAAATTACGCTTTAAAGAAGCGTTGGTAAAGAAGTAAACCGTAAGAGGAATAACCACCAGGAAAGTGATGGCATTTTCTTTGGAGAAAAGTCCTGCCAGGAAAGCGAGGAAACTATAGGCTAAATATTTTCGCTTATTGGTATCAATCCAACGAAGGGTAAACCATAAACCACCCATAGCACCCAGGAGGGTCATAATCTCATCTCTCCCTTTAATGTTAGCAACCACCTCGCTATGCAAGGGATGCGCCACAAAAAATATAACGGTAAGTACCGGCACATTGAATATCAAGTCCCAACCCTTATTGGATTTCAGCGGGAAAAGCCGCAACATGATCAAGAGCAAGAGACAAGCCGTAAGCGCGTAATACATGATGTTCATGAAGTGGTTCACATAGGGCAGCGGGGTTTTCACCAGCAGGGAGGCATCATCGTCATTGCGCTTTTGGTTTAGCTTATCTTGAATAATTTGCTTGGTATCAGCATCAACAAACACCTCATACTCTACAGCCAAAGTAGCTACGGATAAAGGGCGGTAACGGCCTCCGGGGAGATTAATTACCTGCTCACCATAACGACCAATGAAAGTATCGTATTTAAATATTTTCGGTATATTGCTTACACCCCGCTTCACAAATTCATTTTGCGTGAGCACCATAGTATCATCCAACGCATACTGGTTGAACATGGTATTACCGAAATAAACAAAAGCCAAAGCTATAATAAGGCCGAATATCCACTTGGGCATTTGCACGCCGGAGTTAATAAATTCGGGCTTTTGTACTTTAGCTTTTACCGGCGCTGCTACGGTTGCCGGTTGTTTAGGAAGGTGGCGCTGTTTTTTAGGCTGTTGAGACATAGGAGGAGACTAGGGGATTAGGAGATTAAGGGATTAAGATAAAGGCATTTGTAACTTGTAACTTTGTAGCTTGTAACTCTGTAACCCGTCACTCGTCACCCATTACCCGTTACCCGTTACCCGTTACTATTAACTATTTATTGTTGCTTCTACTTCAGCAGTGGTGATGGGGATGCGTTTGCTGCCAAGGAGACGGCAGCCGGTTTCGGTAATCAGCAAATCGTCTTCCAAACGAATGCCACCAAAGCCGATATAGTTTACCACCTTATCGTAATTGATAAATTGCACCAGTTTATTATCGCGTTTCCACTGTTCAATCAAGGCAGGAATGAAATAGATGCCCGGTTCATTGGTAATACAATGCCCTACCTGCAGCTTCCGCCCCATGCGTAAGGAGCCCAGTCCAAACTGTTCCGCCCGTTGCGTCTCATCATCGTAACCCACATAATTTTCGCCCAGGTCTTCCATGTCATGCACATCAAGCCCTATTTGGTGCCCCAAACCGTGTGGCATAAATAGTGCATGTGCACCGGCAGCTACGGATTCGGCAACATTGCCTTTCATCAATCCCAGGCCCTGTAAGCCTTCCGTAATTACCCTAACAGCTTCAAGATGCACACTGCGGTATGTAATATCGGGTTTAGCGAGTGCAAAAGCATGGTTGTTGGCTGCCAATACAATGTCGTATATTTCTTTTTGTTTAGTGGTATACCGTCCACCCGCGGGTAAGGTACGGGTATGATCGGAGGCATAATGGGAAATACTTTCCACACCGGCATCTACCACCAAGAGGCGGCCGTCGGTGAGTATTTGATGATGGCTATGGTTATGCAGTGTTTCGCCGTTTTGTGATAAAATGATAGGGAACGAGGGGAAGTGGCCAAGGCCAACAGTCATTCCTTCCATGATACCCACGATATCGCTTTCTTTCACTCCGGCGCGGCACATCTTCATGGCTGCCACATGCATCCGGTAACCGAGGTCGCACACTTGATCCAATGCCTTAATTTCATCAGCATCTTTGCGTATGCGCAGGTTCACCACCGCACGTATAAGTTCCGGAGAAGCCTTCCCTTTTTGTTCGGCAGGAGCAATATTCAAGAGATCTTGTAAGAAAATTTTATTAGCAGAGCGATAGGGAGGCAAGAAATGTATTTTACGTCCTTTCTGCACCGCTTCACGCACTACGTCAGCTAACTTGGCATAAGGCGCAATATGTTGCACCCCCACCTTATCGGCTTTCTCACGCAGGAGGGGTTGCGGGCCCATCCATATAATATCATCAATGGTTACGTCATCGCCGAAGAGTGTCTCTGTACCGGTTTCCACATCAATCACTCCGGCCAATGAAGGTTCATCAAGACCAAAAAAATAAAGGAAAGAGCTATCCTGACGAAAACGGTAAGTATTGGACGGATAGTTCATAGATGCTTCATTATTACCCAAAAGTAATATGAGCCCTGACGTTAATTGTTCGCGCAGATGCAAACGGCGTTGTTGATAGGTTGATGAAGTAAACATAAGCCCGTAGTTAGAGTTTAACGGACAAAGGTAAATAATTTCCCACAGATCTCACAGATTACACCGATAAAATACACAGATTTTCTCTTAAATTCTAGCAAACTTGTGAATTTTGCGGGACACTTGCAGCTATCTGTGAAAATTTGTGAGATCTGTGGGAAAACTCATCAGGTCGGCGAGGACTATGGCCACGGAAGCTTCTACAATGACGGGGACACGAAGGGCGAAGCAGGCATCATGACGGCCTCCGACTTGAAAATCGACCATTTGTCCGGTATTCAAATCAATTGTTTTTTGCGATTTGGCAATACTGGCGGAGGGGCGCACCGCCACTCTCAAACTCAAAGCATTACCATTAGTTATACCACCGGAAATACCGCCGGTATTATTATCTGAAGTATGCCCTTCAAGGTCTATAATCACGTCATTATATTCAGAACCTTTCATGTTTGCCGCCTCAAAGCCTGCGCCAAACTCCACCCCTTTAATGCCGGGAATAGCAAAAAGGAGGTGACTGATCAGCGACTCCACACTATCAAAAAAAGGTTCTCCAAGGCCCACAGGAAGGCCTTCGGCAGTGCAAGACACAATACCGCCTACGCTGTCGCCTTCGGCTACCGCCTCTGCTACGGCAGCTTCAATATCGCCCAAAAAATGACCATTCACCTCTTCGAGGAGGGCATATATATTTACGGGAGATAGGATCTTCTTTGCTACAACGCCGGCAGCCACAAGCGGAAGGGTCATGCGACCGGAGAACTGTCCACCGCCGCGAATATCATTAAAGTCCTTGTATTTTTTAGTCGCGGTAAAATCAGCATGGCCGGGACGGGGTGTGGTGCGGAAGCGCTCGTAGTCATCAGAGCGCACATCTTCATTTTCAAAGATAATGGTGATGGGAGCGCCGGTGGTATGGCCATTATAGCAGCCGCTGATAATTTGCGGCACATCGGCTTCAGCACGATTGGTGGTACCAAAAGCTCCGCTACGGCGGCGGCTCAGGTCGTCTTCAAAATCATCTACACCCAAGGGAATTCCGGCGGGACAACCGTCAATAGTTACCCCCACACAAGTACCATGTGATTCACCAAAGAGGTGAATGCGAAATAGGCGTCCAAAACTATTCATCTTGCGCAGTATCTTTATCGGGTTTATCTTCCAGCTTCAACGAGGTGTTTATGCGCTTGAGGTCAGCAAAAAAATGGGGGTATGATTTGCTCACACACTCTGCATCTTCAACGGCTGTACCCACTTCACAGCATAGAGCTGCCACGGAGAGCGCCATAGCAATACGGTGATCACCATGTGAGTATAAAGATCCCCCGCCTACCATGGGTTTTCCTCCATGTATCCTCATCATATCCTCCGTTAAGTCAATTTTCACACCCAGGCGGTTAAATTCTTCACGCAAAACAGTGGCCCGGCTGCTCTCCTTATGCTTGAGGCGGCTGATGCCATAAATAGTTGACACGCCGCTACACTGTGCAGCCAATGCCACCAATGGCGGTACAAGGTCCGGACTTTCGGCAGCATCAAAATTAAACGGTCTTAAAGGCACGGCGGGTTTACGTACGGTCACCTCGTTGGAGTCTACCATAACTTCTGCACCCGTTAGGGTGAGAATCTTTAGTATCGCGCTATCCGGTTGCTTGGTATTACCTAAAAGGTTTTTGATTGTCACGTCACCTCTCAAGGCCGCAGCCACCAACATAAAAGCAGCACCACTCCAATCGCCCTCCACAATATATTCTTGCGCGGTATAACGTTGCCGTCCGCGTATTTTGTATAGCTCTTCGTTTTGTTTTTGCACTACCACACCAAATTGGCGAAGCACCTGCATAGTCATTTCAGCATAAGCCTTACTATTCAGATTTTTTACGGTTACCTCCGAATTCACAGCTGTCAACGGCAAGGCCATCATCAAGCCACTCAGCAGTTGAGAGGTTTCTTCTCCATTGATGGTAATATTACCACCTTCCATGGGCCCTTGCACCACTATATTTTTAGCAGTTTGACAAGTAACCCCCAGTTGGGTAAGCGCTTCGCCAACCATATCCATGGGACGGTTCAAGAGGGTACCT
>JAVBSQ010000072.1:0-20657 GCA_031556695.1 Bacteroidales bacterium
CTCAAGGAATTTTTCTATTATCACCTGGCCAATATCGTACGGTCTAACGGTGTGTTAGGCGCCTTACTATTTGTTTCCGTCACCTTAATTTGCGCTTCTTTTGCATCTAATCTCTGTCGTTTTGGCGGACAACGTGTGTTAGTGAGTATGCGTACCAATGCTATGCGCAAAATACGCACCGCTCTTTACGACAAAATAACACGTCTGCACATCGGTTATTTCACCAATAGTCATAAGGGCGACATCTTGTCGAGCGTTTCCAATGATGTTACAGAAGTACAGAGTAGTGTGGCCGGATCTTTCCATATTATGTTCCGCGACCCTTTTTATATTGTAGGAAATTTAGCCGTACTCTTTTATATGTCTGCGCCGCTTACCCTTGTTACACTAGTGGCTTTCCCATTATCCGCCTTTCTGATAGGGCGTGTAAACAAGCGACTGAAACGTCAGGCGTCGGAAGCGCAAACTTTGATTGGACGTATTTTGGGACATTTTGAAGAAACCATCTCCGGCGCAAGGATTATCAAAGCATTCAACGCTCAACATTATGTACGTGATAAGTTTGAAGAAACAAACACGCAACACCGGAATGTTAGCAAAAAGATGCTTAGCCGTCAGGAACTGGCCTCTCCACTATCTGAGTCATTAGGTATAACGGTGGGTGCAGGCATTCTTTTTTATGGTGGCTGGCTACAAGTAAATGGCAACTTAGGATTAAGCATTAGCGAATTTTTAACTTATCTTTTATTTTATTTTCAGATATTAAATCCAGCCAAAGCTATTGCCGGTACTTACTCCCTCATTCAACGCGGACTTGTTTCGGCCGATCGTATTTTTGCCATTATTGACACTCCTGTTGACATTAAGAAAAGTGAACACCCGGTTTCCATTCAACACTTCGAAAAAGAAATAGAATACCGCAATGTTTCCTTCTCTTATAAACAAGAGCCTGTTTTAAACAAGATCAACCTCACCATTGAAAAAGGGAAAATGGTGGCCTTGGTAGGGCTTTCAGGTGCAGGTAAATCAACTATGGCTGATTTGCTGCCACGCTTTTATGATGTTACCGGTGGAGAGATATTACTTGATGGTATCAATATTAGAGAATATGAGCCTAAAGGCTTGATAGGCCTTATGGGTATTGTAACACAGGAGGCCATACTGTTTAACGATTCAGTACACAACAATATTGCTTTCGGCTTGGAGAATGCAAAAGATGAAGATGTAATGCAAGCGGCAAAAGTAGCCAATGCCCATGAATTCATCATGGAAATGGAAAATGGCTACCAAACCAATATCGGCGACAGGGGGATGAAACTTTCCGGCGGACAACGTCAGCGCTTATCCATTGCCCGGGCTGTACTTAAAAACCCTCCTATCCTCATTTTAGATGAAGCCACCTCTGCACTGGATACCGAGAGTGAACGCTTGGTACAGGAGGCACTCACCAATTTGATGAAAAACCGCACCTCTATTGTCATAGCACACCGTTTGAGCACCATTCAACATGCCGACAAGATTGTTGTACTACAAAAAGGAGAGATTATAGAAACAGGTTCACATAATGAATTGATAGCGCTCAACGGCATATACAGTCGCCTGTGCGCCCTGCAAACTTTTAATTAGACCAATAATTAACAACAATATGGAAAACAGTTTTATTGCACAGTTTGAACAAAGTTTCAAAAACAACTGGGACAGCCCTGCCTTGTCGGATTACAAAGGCACAACCTTGCACTATAAAGACGTAGCTCGACGTATTGCCAAGCTTCATATTTTATTTGAAGAATGTGGGCTGCAAAAAGGTGATAAAGTAGCTATTTGCGGTCGTAACCAAGCTAACTGGGGCGTAGTATTTTTCTCCGCACTAACATACGGAGCAGTTGCAGTACCTATCTTACATGAATTCAAAGCAGACAATGTGCATCACATTGTTAATCACTCTGAGGCACGTGTGCTCTTTGTTGGTGACGTAGTATGGGAATCGCTCAATGAGCGGGAGATGCCCGGACTGGAAGCCATCATCATGACGAGCGACTTCTCTGTTGCCTACTGCAGCAAACCAACTATAGCAGCTGCCCGTGAAAGGTTGAACGAATTATTCGGAAAAAAATACCCGAAAAATTTCCGCCCGGAACATATTTCTTATCACCATGATGAACCGGAAGAATTGGCTATCATTAACTACACCTCCGGTACTACCGGCTTCTCTAAAGGGGTAATGCTCCCTTACCGAAGCCTGTCCTCTAATCTAGAATTTGCACGCATCATATTACCCTCCTTAACCGTTGGTAGCAATGTGGTGTCCATGCTGCCTATGGCGCATATGTACGGCATGATGTTTGAGTTTATATTTGAGCTCGCACAGGGTTGCCACATCCACTTCCTCACCCGCATGCCTACGCCCAAAATCATTATGGACGCTTTTGCCGACGTAAAACCGGGATTGATTATTTCTGTGCCTTTAATTATCGAAAAGATATACAAAAAACAACTTCAACCCGTTTTAAATAAAATGACGGTGAAGATGTTACTCAAACTTCCGGTAATTGACCAAACCGTCATGAAAAAGATGGTAACAGCACTAAATAATGTGTTTGGTGACAATTTTTATTCGGTAATTGTAGGTGGTGCAGCTTTTAATCGTGAAGCTGAACAGTTTTTCAAAAAAATTGGTTTCAAGTACACTGTAGGCTATGGCATGACAGAGTGTGGCCCTATCATTACCTATGAAGATTGGAATAAATCTCCCTTGTATTCCTGTGGGAAAACGGTGGTGAATATGGAAGTGAAAATTGACTCGGAAAATCCCGAAACTACTGCCGGTGAAATTTTAGTGAGAGGCGCCAATGTGATGTTGGGTTATTATAAGAATGAAGAGGCAACGAAGGAAGTATTTACTGACGACGGTTGGATGAAAACGGGCGACTTGGGTATTATGGATAAAGACGGTTACCTCTTTATCAGAGGCCGCAGCAAGAGCATGATTTTAGGGTCTTCGGGACAAAATATTTATCCTGAAGAGTTAGAAGATATAATCAACAATATGCCTTACGTAAATGAGTCGTTGGTAATTGACAAGGGTGGCAAATTGGTGGCCTTAGTGGTTCCCGACTTTGAGCAAACTAACCTGGCCAATATCCCCGACAGCGATTTACCTCGTATTATGGAGGAAATGCGTAGCAAGGTGAATGAGGAATTGCCCGCCTATGCACAAATATCGGCAGTACAAGTATATCCTGAGGAGTTTGAAAAAACGCCCAAGAAGAGTATCAAGCGATTCTTGTATCAGAACGTGTAAAGTGGTACAAAGTTACAGGGTGACGAGTTCCGAGTGACTGCCTCTGCTTTTCACGTTTAACGTTTAACCGGCCTCTTACTTGCTGCCTACTTGTATTTAAACTGTTCTTTCGGCTGGAGTTGACGGCGCTACGGCGAAGTCAAGCGTGCCCTATTGAATCCGGTAGTCAACCAAAAACAATTGGTAATGAAGTGCTGCTATCCGCAAGAGGGTATCAGTTGAATAAATCGGCTACTTTTTTTACAGTGCAAAGTTTGCTTCGATAATCTTCGGTTTCCTCGCAATGACAGGCGTGGTGCCGGCGGGCAACCGTAATAACATTGGTGACCGTTTCTACAATCGTGGCAACGAGGCAATTTTCTGGAGTTCATCAGTTTATGATGGTGCTTATGCATGGAACAGGAACTTCAACAGTACCCATTCCGATGTGAAACGCAATCGTAACAACCGCTCCTACGGCTTTTCCGTGCGCTGCGTCAGGGATTCAATATATTTTTCTTTTGTCTTGAAACAAGCTTACAGAGTAACGGGTGACAGGTTACAAAGTTACAAGTTGCTTTCTCTTAGCAATTTAACCCCTTAGCCTCATGTCTCTCAATTTTCATTTTTCAATTGCCGCCCTTTTATCCTTTTTATCCTTTATTTCACACATCTAAGTGAACAACCGCTGGCCTTATTGCTGTCGTAGCCATAGTTACTGTAGTTATTGATGAAAGTCAGGGCGAAGCCGTTAGTACTATTGAGCTGTGTAGATGACCAGTAGTAGCTAAGGCTGCCCTGAAAGTCGAGCGTGCCATTGCGGCTGCGGTAGCCCACAGCAGGAAGGAAGATGCACGTCTTAAGCGTACATCCACTCTCTTTACCATACCACTTACCATATACACCACTCACAGTGGCATCGTAGTACCCTGCATTATCCAAGTTTTCAAAGTCTCTTATACTAGGAATAGACCAACCCGGAGGGCAAGGATTAGCACTCCAAGTAGTATCAGTAATAGAGGTTTCCGTCCATGCCGGTGAGGGATCAGAACCTGTAGCAAGATAAGCCGTAGTCCTATTCCATTGGTAAAACTTACCGTAATCATGCGCATTGGAGGCAAAGGTTTGATAAGCATCAACATTCCTGGTAGCCCATTTTTTACCCGCAATAGTTACGTACTCTGGAAGAGCATTGGTAGTAGCCGTGATGGCAGGAGTAGATTTGGTTGTGTCCGTAGGAGCAGTGGGCTGAGAAGGGATACCCAAAGTCACCGCAGCCTTATCTTTCACTATAGTGTAAGTAGTGGTGGTGGCATCCTCTATCTCTGTACCGTTCTCTAACCAACGGTAAGCAAACAGCGCGGGAGAAGCCGCTTCCGCCTTAGGAATAGTAAAGGCCGAACAATTATAAATAGTCTTATTGATTGTTTGGGCCGAGAGATTGCTGAAACCTACCAACTCGGCTAACAGGCAAACAAATAACATCAAAATAAACTTCTTCATACTGTATATATTTTTGAATCTTTGAATTTTTAAATCTTTAAACCCTTTACCTTTTCACCTTGTACCATTTAACGGCCTATAGCGCCCCCATCGAACTGAGCACAAGTAGCATCGTCAGTAATCATACCCGGACTTTCACCCACACAGATGAAGGCTATCTCCTTAATTCAAAGTTCTGTCCCAAATATTTTTTGCGCACTTCTTCATTAGCCGCCAAATCCTCTGCTGTGCCCTGCTCTAAAATATTTCCATCATAAAGAAGGTAAGCACGGTCGGTAATGGCCAATGTTTCATGCACATTATGGTCGGTAATAATAATACCTATATTTTTGTCTTTCAGTTTAGCAATAATAGACTGAATATCCTCCACCGCAATAGGGTCAACACCGGCAAAAGGCTCATCCAGCAAAATAAATTTAGGCGAGATAGCCAAACAGCGGGCAATTTCACAGCGACGGCGCTCGCCTCCGGAGAGCTGTATACCATAACTCTTACGAACCTTATGCAAGTGAAACTCGTTGATCAGTTCTTCTAATTTCTCATGACGGGCTTCCTTACTCATATCCGTCATTTCCATCACCGACATGATATTATCCTCTACCGTCAACTTACGAAACACAGAAGCTTCCTGTGCCAAATAACCCACACCCAATTGTGCACGGCGGTACATAGGCTGCTTGGTGATATCCTCGTCATCTAAAAATATTTGTCCACTATTGGCCTTTATCAGTCCCACGAACATGTAAAAAGTAGTGGTTTTACCGGCACCATTAGGCCCCAGCAAGCCTACAATCTCGCCCTGTTCAACCTGTATGGATACCCCTTTCACGACGGTGCGCACACCATACTTCTTTACTAAGTCTTTGCAATGTAACAACATCGTAATTCGTAATTTGTAATTCGTAATTTAAACAATTCCTTCACGCATAATATCATGCACGTGTATCATCCCTTCATACACCCCATCTTTCAGCACCACTAACTGAGTGACCTCATTGGTTTCCATTAAATTATAAGCCTCTATGGCCAACTCTTCCGCATCAATAGTTTTTGGGTTACGACTCATAATATCACCGGCCGTAAGCGTGGCTATATCCTGCCACTTTGACAGCATGCGGCGCACATCACCATCTGTGATAATACCCGCTATATCTCCTTTATCGTCCAACACCACCGTAGCGCCCATACGACTCTCCGAAATAGAAATAATGCTCTGAGGCACCGTATCTTTACTATTTACCTGCGGTTTTAATGCAGGATTAACAATATCCGCCACACGGAGATAAAGTTTTTTACCCAAAGCCCCACCCGGATGCACACGGGCAAAATCTTTTGCAGAGAAACCGCGAAGTTTCAATAAACAAACAGCCAATGCATCACCCGTTACCAACTGCACTGTAGTGCTGGTGGTGGGCGCCAGGTTATTGGGGCAAGCTTCTGCCTCCACCGGCGTATATAAAACAAAATCAGACGACTGTGCCAGATAAGCATCCCTGTTAGCCACCATGCCTATTAGCTTGTTATCTCCCAAATTTCTGATGAGGGGTACCAACATCTTTATTTCCGGCGTATTTCCGCTTTTGGAAATACATAATACCACATCGTCCGGCTGAATAATACCTAAATCACCGTGAATAGCATCGGCTGCATGCATAAAAATCGCAGGAGTTCCGGTAGAATTCAGCGTAGCTACTATCTTATTGGCAATAATGGCACTTTTACCCACTCCGGTAACAATAACCCGCCCCTTACTCTCATAAATCAGCCGTACCACTTGAGCAAACTCCTCGTCCAAAACATTGACCAAAGAGCCCACAGCCTTAGCTTCTACATTAATGGTTTCTGTAGCAAAATTTAATATATCCTGATTTGTATATTTCACAAAGAATTTGTTTTTATAAAAATTTAGCGTAACTTTATCTTCGCAAAGATAGTAAAAAGTAATTTTTTCTATAACTTTGTTTGAAGATTTATGACTGTAAATAAAGAAATACTGCACGAGCAGTTAAAACAATACTTTGGCTTTGAGACCTTCAAGGGGCTTCAAGAGCCTATTATAACCAACGTTTTGGAGGGTAATGACACTTTCGTATTAATGCCCACCGGAGGAGGAAAATCGCTATGCTACCAACTTCCCGCTTTAATGATGGAAGGAACTGCCATTGTGATATCTCCGCTTATCGCCCTCATGAAAAATCAAGTGGATGCCATCCGCGGATTTATTGCCGACAACAATGGCGTAGCCCACTTTCTCAACTCCTCGCTGAACAAACAGCAAATACAAGAAGTGCGTGACGACCTGCTCAAGGGCGCTACCAAACTATTATATGTAGCACCCGAATCACTCACCAAAGAAGAGAACGTAGCCCTGCTTAAACAGTTGAAAATATCATTTTATGCTGTAGACGAGGCGCACTGTATCTCTGAATGGGGACATGACTTCCGCCCCGAATACCGGCGTATACGTCCAATTATCAACGAAATAGGACATGCGCCATTAATAGCACTCACCGCTACTGCCACTCCCAAGGTACAACACGATATTCAAAAAACATTGGGAATGTTAGAAGCTAAGGTTTTTAAATCCTCCTTTAATCGCTCTAACTTATACTACGAAATACGCTCAAAAGTCAATACCGAAAAAGAGATTATCAAGTTCATCAAGAATAATGAGGGTAAATCCGGAATTATTTACTGCCTGAGCCGTAAAAAAGTAGAAGACCTGGCCGAACTACTAAAAGTAAATGGCGTGAATGCCCTCCCCTACCACGCAGGAATGGACGCAGCCACACGCTCCGGTAACCAAGACCGTTTTTTGATGGAAGATGCCGATGTAATTGTAGCCACCATCGCCTTCGGTATGGGCATAGACAAGCCTGATGTGCGTTTCGTCATCCACTACGACATACCCAAGAGCCTCGAAGGATACTACCAGGAAACCGGTCGCGCCGGTCGAGACGGAGGCGAAGGACAATGCCTTACCTTCTACAGCTATAAAGACATACAAAAACTCGAAAAATTCAGGCAGGGTAAGCCTATAGCCGAGCAGGAAATAGGCAAGCAATTATTGCAGGAAACACTGGCTTATGCCGAATCAAGCGTATGCCGGAGAAAACTACTCCTTAATTATTTTGGAGAAGATTACATAGAAGAAAATTGCGGTTGTTGTGACAACTGCCTGCAACCCAAAAAAGCATTTGAAGGGCAAGAGTACCTCAGTATGGTATTGGAAGCCGTGTTGGCAGTAAAAGAGAAATTCAAGGCTGAACATGTTGCCAACATCATTGTAGGAACACTTAATTCCACCATTAAATCGTATAACCATCACGAATTGGAAATTTTTGGCGATGGAGCCGACAAAAACATCCGTTTTTGGAACGCTATTATCCGCCAGGCACTTATTCTGCACTTACTGGAAAAAGAAATTGAAAACTACGGTTTACTGAAAGTCACTGCCAAGGGACGGGCTTATCTAAAAGACCCCTATCCTATACAGATTACGGAAGACCGTGAGTATAATGAAACAGATGATACCGACGACATCATCATTGGCTCCACTAAGGGCAGCGGAAGTGATGAAGAACTAATTGCCCTGCTAAAAGACCTGCGCAAAAAGCTCTCCAAACAAATGAACCTCCCCCCTTTCGTTATTTTCCAAGATCCCTCTTTGGAAGATATGGCTATACAATATCCTATTAATTTGGAAGAATTGAAAAACTGTCAAGGTGTAGGTGAAGGTAAGGCCAGAAAATACGGTACTGAATTTGCTGCTTTAATCAAACGTTATGTAGAAGAGAAGGAAATTGAGCGCCCGCAAGACTTTATTCTTAAGTCCGTAGTTAACAAATCCGGCGCCAAAGTATTTATCATACAAAGCATTGACCGTAAAATGTCATTGGATGATATTGCCGATGTGAAAGGCTTAAAAATGGACGAATTGATCACTGAAATTGAAGCTATAGTTAACGCCGGCACTAAGTTGAACATTGACTATTATATTGATGAGGCTATTGATGAAGAGAAGGTAGAGGAAATTTATGCCTACTTTAAAGAAGATGCCGAAAGTGAAAGTCTTGACGAAGCCATGAAAGAGCTGGGCTCCGACTATACCGAAGAGGAAGTGCGGCTGGTGCGCATCAAATTCATGAGCGAGATAGCCAACTAATCAATTACGAATTTCAAATTACCAATTACGAATGAATGGCAATTTATTGCTCCCGTAATTCATAATTCACAACTATTCCACGTATAACACAAGTCCTTTCAAATATTCGCCCTCGGGGTGATAAATATTTATAGGGTGATCGGCCGGCTGGGTGAGTTGGTGCAATATACGTACACGGCGTCCACTCATGGCTGCCGCAGAGAACACAGCATTGCGGAAATCAATTTTACTCACCACTTGTGAACAACTGAAAGTGAATACAATTCCTCCGGGTGCAATACGGGTAAAAGCTGAAGCATTCAAACGTTTATATGCTTGCAAAGCATTTTTCAACGCCCCTTTATGTTTAGCAAAAGCCGGCGGGTCAAGTACAATCAAATCGTAGGCATTAGGTTCCACGTTGCGGAGAAATTCAATGGCATCGGCAGTAAATGATTGATGATTGATGGTTGATGATTGATGATTCAGGGCTACATTACGCTCTACCATATCCATCGCTTTTTGTGAGGCATCAACGGAATGCACCTGTTTGGCACCACCACCCAAAGCGTACACAGAAAAGCCACCTGTGTAACAAAACATATTCAGTACGGAACGGCCGGCAGCATAGTGCTCCAACAACTTTCTGTTATCGCGTTGGTCGAGGAAAAAGCCTGTTTTTTGCCCCTGCTCCCAATCTATGGCAAAACGGTAGCCATTCTCCAATACCTCTCCGGCTGGAGCTGCTGAACGAAACAAATAACTATCCAGCGTATTTTCGTTCTCAGTGCTGGTCAAAGTAGCGGCACTCTTATCATATATAGCCACTAATTTATCACCATATATTTTCTGCAAGGCTATAGTGATGGCGGGGCGGGCACGGAACATACCTATAGAATGGGCTTGCAACACTGCAGTATCACCATAAATATCAATAATCAAGCCGGGTAGATGGTCACCCTCCCCATGCACTAAACGGTAACAAGAGGTAACGGGGGGCAAGGTACAAGGCACAGGATGCTTTTCACTGTTAACTGTACGCTGTACACTGTTAACTGTTAACCCGCAGGCTTCGCGCAGCGCCAGTGCTTTTTGTAACGCCTCCTCCCAAAAGGCAGTGTCAATGGTGCATTTTTCAAAACTCAACACCCGTACGGCAATAGAGCCATTTTGATAATGGCCCATGGCCAAAAATTCGCCTTTATTGGAATACACTTCCACTACATCGCCTTCTTCTGCCTTTCCTTTTACCTGATCAATAGCTCCGGAGAACACCCACGGGTGAAAGCGCAATAGCGATTCTTCTCTTCCTTTTTTTAGAAATATTTGCATTGTATCAACAACCTATTAATTGACAGCGTTCGGTTTTCGTTTCCATCTCAATAGTGGCATGATGAACATTAAACTGGTCGCACACTTGTCGTATATTCATTTTCAATTTTTTTTGTTCTTCCGGCTTTACAGCATCTTCGGTCACCACATGAAGGGTCATAATATGTTCTTCTCCGTCAAGTGTCCATATATGCAAATCATGAACGGAAAGCACGCCATTGAGGGCTTTGATCGATTTTAATAATTGCGCTACCTCCACATTTTCAG
This sequence comes from Bacteroidales bacterium, assembly GCA_031556695.1. GTDB lineage: Bacteria > Bacteroidota > Bacteroidia > Bacteroidales > UBA932 > UBA932. Next base: position 10,527 of record JAVBSQ010000072.1, read on the forward strand.
GCACTTCCTGCAGAAACACTTTCAGGGTGGCTTTCAAATTTTTATAGACATTACTCAGCACCCAAAGACATATGCCGATAGACAGCAGCGGATCAAGTATGGGCAGGTGAACAAACAACATCACCACGCCGGCTACCAGCACTGCCAGCCAGCCCAACACATCTTCCATGATATGTAAAAAAATAGCTCTTTCATTCAATGACGAGCCTTTCTTCATCCGCAAGGCCACCGCTCCATTCACCAGCAACCCCACCACTGCCAACAATAGCATACCCATGGCATTAGGTTCTTGTGGCGAAAGAATGCGCTCTATGGCTTCTTTCAATATAAACACGGAACCAAATACCAACACCAACGATATAAACATAGCACCTAATAAAGAATAACGCCTATAGCCATAAGAATAGCGATCATCACGCCCTTTGCCCGACACTCTTTGCAAATACCACGACACACCAAGAGATATACAATCGCCAAAATCATGCATGGCATCAGATAAAATAGCCACGCTATTGGTCATCAAGCCACCCAACAACTCAATCCCGGAAAAGATAAGATTCAGAAAAAAAGCCAACCCAATATTTTTGGATGCCCTTTCGTGACGAAGATTACCGTGAGTATGCTGATTTTCCATGCAACAAAGGTAGTTTTTTTTATGAAAATCAGAAAAAAATTCTTACCTTTGCAGGCTCTTTCGAAAGAAAGTCTATAAATAATGTCTAACCTGTTAATTAAAAAACACTTACAAAACAATGAGTAGAATTAACGAAAATCACCAGGAGGAAGAGGTACAGCTTCCTGTGCGTAACGAAGAAGTAGATATTGTTGCTGAAGAAAGCAACGAAGATATCCTTCCTAAAAAACAACGTACCAGCAATGCATCTGTAGCCGTTGACAAGTTCAACTGGGATGCATTTGAAAGCGATGCTGCTGTTTATGGCACCAGCAAACAAAACATTGAGCAACAATACGACCAAACACTGTCGAAGATTATTGAAAACGACGTAGTAGAAGGAACCGTTGTAAGCTTAAACAAACGTGAAGTAATTGTAAACATTGGTTACAAGAGCGAAGGCGTAATCAGCATCAGCGAATTCCGCTACAATCCCGACCTGAAGGTAGGCGATAAAGTGGAAGTTTATGTTGAAAACGCAGAAGACAAACGCGGACAATTAATGCTTTCACACAAGAAAGCCCGTGCAATGCGCTCTTGGGATCGTGTAAATGAAGCGCTTGAAAGCGACGAAATCGTGAAAGGTTATATCAAATGCCGTACTAAAGGCGGTATGATCGTTGACGTATTCGGAATCGAAGCCTTCCTCCCCGGTTCACAAATTGACGTGAAACCTATTCGCGACTACGATGTATTTGTGAACAAAACTATGGAATTCAAAATTGTAAAAATCAACCACGAATTCCGCAACGTAGTGGTATCACACAAAGCGCTTATCGAAGCTGAACTGGAAGCTCAGAAAAAAGAAATTATCGGTCGCCTTGAAAAAGGACAAGTACTGGAAGGAACCGTTAAAAATATTACCTCTTACGGTGTATTCATCGACTTGGGTGGTGTTGACGGGCTTATCCATATCACCGACCTTTCATGGGGACGCATCAATCACCCCGAAGAAATCGTTCAATTGGATCAGAAAATCAACGTGGTTATCCTTGATTTCGATGACGCCAAAAAACGTATTGCTCTCGGCTTGAAACAACTGAGCGCCCATCCTTGGGATGCTTTGGACCAAAATCTTAAAGTAGGTGATAAAGTAAAAGGCCGCGTAGTGGTTATTGCCGATTACGGTGCTTTCATTGAAGTACAACCCGGCGTTGAAGGTTTGATCCACGTATCTGAAATGTCATGGTCACAACACTTACGTAGCGCTCAAGACTTCTTGAAAGTAGGCGAGGAAGTAGAAGCTGTTGTTCTTACCCTCGACAAAGATGAACGCAAAATGTCATTAGGCATTAAACAATTGAAACCGGATCCCTGGACTGAAATTGCACAACGCTACCCTGTAGGTTCACGTCACAATGCCAAAGTACGCAACTTCACTAACTTCGGCGTATTCGTTGAGTTGGAAGAAGGTGTTGACGGGCTGGTACATATTAGCGACCTTTCTTGGACTAAGAAAATCAAACACCCGGGTGAATTTACCGCTATAGGTGATAACCTTGAAGTAGTAGTACTGGAAGTTGATCAAGAAAACCGTCGCCTCAGCCTCGGCCACAAACAACTCGAAGAAAATCCATGGGATGTATTTGAAACCATCTTCACCCTTGACTCTATTCATGAAGGAACCATTACCGCTATCAACGACAAAACGGCTATCATTGCATTGCCATACGGTGTTGAAGGTAATGCTACCTTGAAACAGTTGACCAAGGAAGACGGTAGCATAGCTAAAGTGGAAGATAAACTCCCCTTTAAAGTATTAGAGTTCAACAAAGGTGCAAAACGTATCACTGTTTCACATACCCGCACTTTTGAAGAAGCTAAGCACGATGAGCCCAAAGAACGTAACAACAACAACGAGGCCGACAGCACTCAAAAAGCAGTGAAAAAGCTGAAAGCTAACTTGGAAAAAACTACCTTAGGTGATATTGATGCATTAGCAGCTTTAAAATCTGAAATGGAAAATAACGCTTAATACAAGTATTGTAATTAATATTAAAAAGTCCGGAGTTCTCATGAACTTCGGACTTTTTTGTTATATTTGTAAAATATACTTACAGCACACAATGAAAAAACTAACGCTTCTACTAATTGTTCTTTTTGGCTGCTGCCAGGCTCAAGCGCAGACATTACAAGACCTGCAAAATGGCTACAATAAATATGCACGCCTGCTCTACTACATCAACAATAACTACGTTGATACAGCCAATATTAAAAAGCTGGTGGAAAAAGCAATGGTAACCACGCTGCAAAATCTTGACCCCCACTCTACCTACTTGAGTGCTGAGGAGGTAAAAGCAGCCAATGAACCCCTGGAAGGCAGTTTTGACGGCATAGGCGTGGAATTTAATATATTAAATGATACCCTTACCATCGTTGGCGCCATATCCGGAGGCCCTTCCGAAAAAGTCGGCATCATAGCCGGTGACCGGATACTAAGCGTTAACAAAGAAAATATAGCCGGAATAGGCCTGAAAAATGATCAGGTCATGAAATTATTACGAGGCCCCAAAGGCACATCAGTGGAATTGGGAATACTCAGAAAGGGGACTAAAACACCTATCACCTTTGTTGTAGTGCGCGACAAAATTCCTATCTTCAGCCTTGATGCAGCCTATGAAATAAAGCCGGGTATGGTATATATCCGTCTCAATAAATTTGCCGTTACCACCATGGACGAAATAAACACTGCTGTAGCCAAGTTCAAACGCAAACCAACAGCCATGATTCTTGACCTGCGCGGAAACAGCGGAGGCGTGCTTCAAGCCTCTATTGAGCTGGCCGATCAATTCTTTGATAAAGGCAAACTCCTGCTATACACCGAAGGTTCACACTGGAGAAAAACCATGGATATATCTACCGGCAACGGATTTTTCAAAACCGGTAAACTAGCTGTTCTCATAGATGAAGGCAGCGCTTCTGCCAGTGAAATTGTAACCGGCGCAATACAAGACTGGGATAGAGGTATTGTTATTGGTCGCCGCTCCTATGGAAAAGGCTTGGTACAACAGTTGATGCCTCTACCCGACGGTTCGCAGGTAAGGCTCACTGTAGCACGCTACCACACCCCTACAGGCCGTGTTATACAACGGCCTTACGATGCAGGACATTTAGACAAATATTACGCTGATCTTTATAAACGCTATACCGACGGTGAAGTGTATAATCAAGACAGTATTAAGTTTCCCGATTCGCTGAAATACTATACGCTCAAAGAAAAACGCGTGGTATATGGCGGTGGAGGCATTATGCCTGATGTATTTATGCCAATGGACACTTCTTACTATTCTACCTATTATTCTAAAATGTTACGTACCGGCATTCTTAACCAGTTCTCATTGCGCTCCATGGACCAACATCGCGACAAACTGAAAAAGCAATATAGCACATTCGACAAATTTGATAAACAATTCGAAGTTTCAGACGTCTTATTTGAGGAACTACTCACCTATGCCGAAGAACAAAAGCTGCCCCGTGATGCTGATGGAATAAAAATTTCAGGTAATAATATGCGCACTACCTTTAAAGCTTATATAGCTCGTGTCCTATGGGGCACAAGCGAATACTTCCAAGTGGTCAACAAACGCGACGATAAAATATTTATAAAAACTGTAGAGCTATTGGATAAAAAGGATTAAAAGGATAAAGGAGATAAAACATGAAAATTAATTTGAAAAAAACATTCAGCAATTTGGGTGTATTGATTATACTGGCCATGATAGTGGGTAGTATTGTAGGAGCCGTCATGGGCAGCAGCGCTGAAATGTTTGATCCGCTGGGACGCATATTTATACTATTGATCAAGATGTTGGTAGTTCCTTTGATTTTCGTTTCTATACTCTCCGGGGCCATGTCCTTGGGCGCTACTAAGAAGGCGGGAAAAGTAGCCTTTTTGTCAATTTTCTTCATCTTTGTGACATCTCTCGTAGCCGGAGGCATTGCTTTAGGCTTAGGCTTATGGTTGCAACCGGGTAGCGGTGTATCACCGGAACTGGTTAAATCGTTCATGGGAGGCAATAGTGCAGCCACCGGCATTGCTCCATCTCTCGGCTTTTGGGCTACCATAGAAAGCTTTATTCCTGAAAATCCTATTGCTGCTTTAACCCAAGGGAATATACTGCAAATTATTGTATTTTGCATGTTGCTGGGCTTTGGTATCGGCACTATTTCCATCGACAAAAAAGAACTGATCTCAAAAATTATTGATGGTTTTTTAGATGCCCTAATCTGGTGTATCAAAGTGGTAATGTGGACCGCGCCGGTAGGTGTTTTTGCACTGATGGCCTCAGCAGTAGGCACCTTAGGGTTTGATATATTCGGTAAACTGGCCAATCTGCTGTGGGTAGATATTTTAGCCTTACTTATTTTATGGGGTGGTGTTTATCTTTTATGCATTCATTTTTTCTCCAATATTTCCGTTTCACAATTCCTCAAAGCTATGGTGAAGCCGCAAGTAGTAGCACTATCCACTGCCTCATCATTAGCCAGCCTGGCAATCAACATGAAGGTAAGCGAAGAAGAATTGAAATTAAGGAAAGAAACCGTATCTTTTGTATTACCCTTGGGTGCTACTATCAATATGGCCGGTAATGTAATTTATTATATATTGGCAACGCTTTTTCTTGCTCAATTTTACGGTTTGGAATTATCAACCAGCGCTTATATTGCCGTGATGATCACTGCAACCCTAAGTGCTATAGGTCAAGCCGGCGTTCCGGGACCCACCCTCACGCTATTTGCCGTGCTTATAGCAGGAGGCGTTCCATTAGATGGTGTAGCTTTACTTTTTGCTGTTGACCGCTTGTTTGATATGCTCCGCACTACAATGAATATTACGGGCGATGCTTGTTGTGCCGCTGTGGTGGATAAGTACACAGACTAAGGGACTAAGAGACTTAATGACTGAGAATACTCATAACTTGTAACCCGTCACTCGTCACTACCTACTCCACTCTCCCACTTCCAAGTCGCGAACAGTTCCATTGTCAATGATGAAACGTACTGCGGTACGCACGGTATGGATACCATAAGTACCGGCTCCTCCCGGATTTATATGCAAAAGTCCGTGGTGCTTATCGTTCATCACTTTCAATATATGTGAATGTCCGGAAATAAATAATTTCGGAGGGTTCTCCTCTATAAGTTGCCGTGCCTCGTAAGAATAGTTGCCTGGGTAGCCACCAATATGCATCATCAGCACATCTAGCCCTTCTTCGGTGAAGCGTTGTACTTCAGGCCAGGCGGCACGCACATGCCAATCGTCACAATTGCCAAACACCGCTTTTAGTGGTTTAAATGCTGCTATTTCATCTGCCAGGTCAAGGTTTCCGATATCACCGGCGTGCCATATCTCATCTACCTCTTCAAAAAAGCGAGATAGCTTTTCGTCAAAGCAGTAGTGGGTATCTGAGAGCAGGCCTATGCGTTTCATTTATTTGAATAAAGCGGCTATAACTATAGCAGCCAAGACCCCAAACATCCAGCGCATGAGTATAAATTGAGCCGTAAAATGTTTGTCCATCTCGTCAAAACGGCGATCAACGGCTTCAAAACGACGATCAACTACCTCAAAACGGCGATCTACCGCTTCAAAACGACGATCTATAGCTTCGAATCGTTTCTCTAACTGATCAAATCTCAGCAATACTTCTTTGATGCCATCGTTCACTTTCCAGTCAATAACTTTAAGTATTTTATTCTTGGTATTTTTTTTAAGCTCAATACCCTCAAGCTGGTTTTGTAGTTCCGACACTTCCATAATGTGGTTGTGATATTAATAAATATGTCGGGATGGTTTTTACGTTTCGACAAAGGTAATTTGTTTTTTCGGATTGACAAAATTTTTATCTTTGTAAAAAAATTGTTTATGCATTTATTTTATACGCCCGATATTGCCGGCAATACATACACGCTCAACGAAGAAGAATCAAAGCACTGCACGCGTGTATTGCGAATGACAGAAGGTGACACCATACACCTTACCAATGGACGAGGAACGCTTTACACCACCCGCATCATCAATGCTACAATCAAAGCTTGCACAGTAGAGGTGACAAATAAAAACGATAAATTTGAACAACGCAATTATTACCTGCACCTGGCTGTAGCACCCACAAAAAATATGGAACGCTACGAATGGATGCTGGAAAAAATAACGGAGATAGGCGTTGATGAAATCACGCCACTACTTTGCGCCCACTCGGAACGCCGCATACTGAAGCATGAGCGTGCCGAGAAGATTGTGGTGTCTGCCATGAAACAATCGCTCAAAGCCTGTCTGCCCCAACTGCATGCACTCACTGATGTGATGCGCCTGATTGAGCAGCCTTTTGACGGAGAAAAATTCATAGCTCACTGTGCGGAAGGAGAGCGCACACTGCTTCCACAAACGTTGCACAACTGTTCTAAAGCGCTTATACTAATTGGCCCGGAGGGTGATTTTTCAACGGAGGAGATAGCTGCTGCCATACAGCATGGCTTCACCCCCATCAGCTTAGGCGATATGCGGCTACGCGTGGAAACCGCCGCAGTGGTGGCCTGCACGCAAATGCAAACAGTACGGTTGCTGAATTAATACATCAAACCAAACACCCATAAAGGAATGCGGTTGCGAGTGGCATACTCCGTATTATCAACAGCTAAATATGATTCAGGTAATCCTGCTATCTGCTGAAAAGTTTTATTTGCCCCGCCTACTTCAAAAACATATTTACCATCAACTAAGAAATCTCCTTTTAAGGTTGATGTTACCTTATATTTTGCTTTCAACTGATTATAGAAAAAAGTTTCACGCATGTTGCCCGTATCAGCATGCACACCTCCCAAGGCCAGGGCCACATTGGTATTGTCAAGGTAAATTTTTTCAGGCTTACTCATGGTGTTGAGCTTTTCCTTGTCACGCAATAAACCCACCAGGCGCGCTCTTTCCAGGTAGTCAAGGCTTTTGGGAAGGTTAGCCCGTGTGAGGCCCACATTGTTACTCAAATCAGTCATATTGGGCGTAAAAGGACTTAAGGTAGCAATAATACCCAATAGCTTTTTCATTTTTATTACAGTAGCATATTCTATATGCTCCACGGCGGGAAGGTCGCTTTCCAGCACCATATTCACTACATTGGCCACCCGCTGTAAATAGTTATCTCGGTTCTCCCGATAGTAGGGATAATAGCCCAGTTTCAGGTATTGGTGAAAGAGGGGAATAATCTTTTCGTTACGCAACTGCGAAACTATATCGGCTGCTATCTCCAAATGATTTTTCAGAATATCGTCCAGCGATAAGGGGGTTAACTTAATTATACCCTCAAAAGCTAAAAACTCACGGAAAGAAAGCCCGCGTAATTCATAGTGCATAGCGCGGCGACTCAAGTCGGCATTGCCCTTATATATCTGCAAAATTGACGAACCGGAGAATACGACATGCATCTCAGGATAAAAGTCATAAATATTTTTCAGTTCCTGCGCCCAGGTGTCATAAGGATATTTGTGTACCTCATCAACATACAAGTGGTGAACCCCATTCAATGAAAGCTGTTCCGCTAAATGTACCAGACGATTGTTTGTGAAATAAATATCATCAAGACTAACATATAAAGATTTTTGCTCCTGCTGCTGTTTGATATGCTGAAAAATCATGGTGGTTTTACCCGTACCCCGGGCACCGGTTATGGCAAACAAACGGTCGCTCCAATCCACTCCGTCCATTAAGTAACGGACATGCTCCATCTTGGTGTTGAACAGCAATTTATTATGTTTAGTAAATAGGGTTTCCATATGCTTGTATTTTACAAAACACAAAGTTAATCATTTTTCGTATTTTACAAAATACATTTATTCAACATTTTTACACTTTACAAAATACACATGATTTAACATATTGTTAATAAATGTATTATAATAACAAAACATAAAATGTATTTTTGAAAATACATTTTTATTGTATTTTAGACACTTTTAAAATACAACAAATTCAACTATTTGAAAATAATAGATATAATCGCGAATATAGCAAAAACGACAGAGGCTATACCATTAGTGGTGAAAAAAGCGGCGTTCAAGCGGGAGAGGTCGGTGGGTTTTACAATTAAATGCTGGTAAACCAAAAGGCTAATGAATATTCCGGCACCTACCCAGTAGGTATAGCCAAAGGGCAAGACTATACCGGCCAGTACCACAAAAAATGCAGCACACAGGTGCAGAACCAGCGACAAGCGCATAGCTCCCACCCTGCCGAAAGCCTGCGGTATAGAATGTAATTTTTCTTGCTGATCAAACTCTTCATCAGGCAAGGCGTAGAGCACATCAAACCCGGCCGTCCAAAACAGTACCAAGGCAGAAAGCAGCAAGGGTGCAGCAGCAAAAGCGCCGGTAACGGCAATATAAGCCCCAATGGGAGCTACGGATAATCCCAGCCCCAAGACCAAAGGACAAAGCCAGGTAAAACGCTTGGTGATACTATAGCCCAACACTATGCACAGCGCCACGGGCGACAAATAGAGACACAGCAGATTAAGCATATAAGCCGTGGCCATAAAGGCTAAGGCATTAATAATAACAAAAGCTAAGGCATTACGTGATGATATTACGCCCCGTGGCAGCTCCCGTCCCGCTGTGCGCGGATTGCGGGCATCAATCCTGCGGTCGGCATAGCGATTAAAGCCCATAGCTGCATTGCGGGCAAACACCATGCACATGAGCATAAACAACAGGGGCAACCATGAAAATCCGGCCTCCTGCACCCCCAAGGTAAAGCCTACGCAGGCAAAGGGCAGTGCAAATACCGTGTGAGAAAATTTTACGAGGGAAAAGTACTTCTTCATATAATTACAAATTTCAAATTACGAATTACGAATTAAAGGCAGTTTGTTTTTCCCGTAATTTGTAATTCGTAATTCGTAATTTATCGCAGGGCAGCACCCGCTTCTTTATCAAACGCAGCCAGCAGGCTGGTCATGATACGGTCTATCTGCTGATCGGTAAATGTTTTTTCATTATCCTGCATGATAAAACTCATGGCATATTGTTTCTTACCGGCAGGCAATTTATCGCCACGGTATACATCAAATAAACCGACCTGCTTCAACAAATGTTTCTCTGTTTTAAAAGCAATGTTACGCAATTGAGAGAAAGTCACCTGCTCATCAATCACCAAAGCCAAGTCACGGCGCACCTCAGGAAATTTAGGCAACTCCGTATAAAGCACCTTATTTTGTTGCTGTGCTTTCAGCAATATATCCCATGCTATTTCAGCGGCATATACTTCCTGTTTAATACCAAAGGAAGCGCGTAATTTCTTCGCTATAGTACCAATAACCACCAGTGGTTTTCCATTTATCTGATAAGCTATACCATCGGTAAACCAATCTGCAGGTGCCGTTTCAGAAGAGAGCGTATCAAGGTTAACCCCAAAGCGTGTCATTATTTTTTCTACATACCCTCTCAGGTAGAAAAAATTAGTAGCT
>JAVBSQ010000068.1:0-8326 GCA_031556695.1 Bacteroidales bacterium
ATCTTTCATTGTGCTGATTTTTTTGGTTTTATAATTGTTTTTTTATTTTTGCATTATAAAATTTTAAAATTAACAAACAAAAATTGCATAAATATATAGTAGTCTGATTACTTATTTCTTGTATCTGATGTTAAGAATGCTTTAAGTTTTTCAAGCTGTTTTTAATTTTTTTTAAAAAAAGTGATGATTTTTAATTTTTAATTCCATATATTTGTAAAACGAACTGATTCAAAATTTGATTTACTGTTGTATTTATTTGACCTATCAAGTCAAAAGAGATATACCTAAATGTTGAAAAAAAGAACCTAATTTATTAACCTTAATTTAATTCTATGAAAAAAATCACACTGTTTCTAGTTTGCTTGGTATTTGCAGGCGTGAATGTGCTTTGGGCACAGGATCTGCAGGTATCGGGCGTGGTGACTGATGCAACTGATGGCTCCACTCTTCCCGGAGTATCGGTGGTAATTAAAGGCACAAAGATAAGTGCTACTACCAATGCAAATGGTAGGTATACAATTGTTGTACCTTCAGATGGTAGGTTGGAATTTAGTTTTTCCGGAATGAAAACTAAAGAAATCGCCGTGGAAGGACGAACCCTGTTGGATGTGGAAATGTCAGAAGAAGCTGTTATCCTGGATGAAGTTATCATGGTTGCATATGGTACTGCCAAGAGGGAGACTTTCGTAGGTTCTGCCGGGGTGGTTACAGCAAAAAAAATAGAACAGCGTACAATCGCTAACGTGACTAAAGCTATTGAAGGTACTGTTGCAGGTGTACAAACCACTACCGGTTCAGGTCAACCGGGTAGCGGAGCATCTATACGTGTTCGCGGCTTTGGCTCTTTATATTCATCCAATGAGCCTCTCTATGTTGTGGACGGTGCTCCCTACGATGGATCGATATCTGCTATTAATCCGGATGATATCTCCTCTATATCCATTTTGAAAGATGCATCAGCCGGTGCGCTTTACGGTGCTCGAGGTGCTAATGGTGTTGTTTTGATTACAACCAAACATGGCGCCGACCGTGACGGAAAAGCCCAAGTGAATATTAAAGCTAGCTGGGGTTTTGCCTCCCGTGCTCTTCCTCGTTACGATATGATGAATACACAAGATTATATCGAAACAATGTTTACTTTGTATAAGAACCAAGCTATTAACAAGAACGGTATTGATCCTTCCATTGCAGGTGCTACAGCTATTCAAAATATGCTTGCCGGATCACAAAGACTGTTTGGTGCAAATGAGCAATATAATCCGTATGATAGGTCTATTATTAACCTGATAGATCCTGTAACAGGAAAAATCGATCCGGAGGCTCAACTTAAGTATTACCAAAATTGGTACGATGAAGCTAAACGCGAGAATCCACTACGTCAAGAATATCAAATTAATGTATCTGGTGGAAATGTTAAGAACAAATACTTTCTTTCTTTTGGTTACCTAAATGAAGAAGGTTTATTGCAATCAACTTCATTTGAACGTATTTCCGGCCGTTTAAACCTTGATTCACAGGTAAAACCATGGTTAAAAGTAGGAGCTAATGCAAACGTAGCGTTCAATAAAACAAATAATAGAACAGCTGAAGGGGAAACTAATGTAACAAATGTTTGGTATGTGTCGGATAAAATGGCACCTATCTATCCTGTGTATGTAGTAGATCCCGTGACCGGAAAAAATGTACTGGATGAATCAGGAAAGCCCACTTATGATATAGGCTCAAACCGTGCCAGCGGAGCAACTCCCGGATATAATGCCGTTGGACAGTTGAATGCCGATAAATTTTACACCAGTTCTGATAACTTGGGCCTGCGTGCTTTTGCCGAAGTTGGTTTGAATGAAGATAAATACGGCTGGGCCAAAGGTTTCACTTTTAAATTTGATGCCAACGTGGCGAACCAAAATGCCCGCGGAACTTCTTACTATGACCAACGCTATGGATCAGCTAAATCATCAGGTGGCCAGTTGGAAAAAAGAGCACCCCGTGTTTTTAGCTATACTGTAAGCGAAATTTTGAGCTATAATCATACGTTTAATGAAAAACACCTGATTGATGTTATTGCAGGGCATGAATATTATGCTTTGCAAACCAACACATTGACAGCTTCAAAATTGAAATTCCCCTTCCCCGATATCTATGAGTTAACACCCGGTGCCGTATTGAACGGAATAGATTCTAATGAAGATAATTACAGAATTGAGTCATACCTGGCCCGTGCAAAATACAGCTATAGCGACAAGTATAACTTTGAAGCAAGTATCCGTACAGATGGTTCTTCCCGCTTCTATGCCGATAGCCGTTGGGGACTCTTTTGGTCGTTAGGTGCTAACTGGCGCATGAGTGAAGAAGACTTTCTTAAAGACTTTAGCTGGTTGAATAACCTAAGCTTGAGGGCCAGCTATGGAGTACAAGGTAATGATATGTTATTGAGGAGCAATGGCGCTCCCGAATATTATGCATGGCAAGCTTTCTATACCATTGGAACAGCTAATGCCAGTAATAACGGATCAGTGGTGTCTTCATTGGAAAGCCGCGGCCTGAAGTGGGAAAAAAATGCAAACTTTAACATTGGTCTTGAAGCGCGCCTGTTCGATCGTTTGAATGTAACACTTGAATTTTTTGACAGAACTACTTCTGATATGTTGTTGGACGTACCAATGGCTACATCGCTCGGATGGGACTCCTATCGTGACAATGTAGGGAATGTCTATAACCGTGGTATTGAAGCAAACATTGGCCTTGAAGTTTTCAAAACGGAGAACTTTAGCTGGACGCTCAATTTATTAGGTACAATGCTGAAAAACAAGATTACTCATTTGGTAACCGAACGCCCCATTATCAGTGGTTCTGTAATCTATAAAGAAAATTCACCAATTTATTCTTATTATCTCCCGCGCAGTGCAGGGGTTGATCCAGCTACCGGTAAGCAATTGTATTGGGTTTGGGATAATAGAGATCCGGTTACGGACGAAAGAACCAGCGAGCCTTACGTTTCATCAGACGTATCTAAAGCTACTAACTCTCGTGAGGTATGCGGAACCCCTATTCCTGATTTTTATGGATCTATTGGTTCTGAATTCACTATCTTCAAATATGTAGATGTGTCTTTCTTGACAGCCTATAGTATTGGGGGAAAAGTATTACCCAGCTTATACAATACTTTCCTTGACCCTCAAAGTCCTGGTGATAACCTGCACAATAATGCAAAACGTGCATGGAAACAACCGGGTGATATCACGGATATTCCTCGTTTGGAATTTTCAAGCGGAAATATAGCTACGCAAAGCAGCCTCATCAGTGCTTCATACTTTTCCATCAGAAACATTACAGTTGGATTTACTTTTCCTAAACAATGGGTGAATAAGATGAAGCTGAATACAGTACGTATATTTGGTACGATAGATAATGTGGCTACGTTTGCAGCTATTAATGGATTTGATCCTCAAGCTTCTCTAACCACAGCGTCACCTTCTTACACTTATACTCCTTCCCGTACAGTTTCTTTCGGTGTAAATCTTAGTTTCTAAAGTTTAATATATATATTATATGATAATGAAAACAATAATCTCTAAATATTTCGGTTTGGCCCTGCTCGTGGTTTTGGCTTTAGCCTCTTGTAGCAAGGAGCTTGAAACGAATCCGACCGACCGTGTTTCGGGGCCTACAATTTTCGCTAATGAACAGGCCGCCCAAACCGCCATGGATGGATCCTACTACCTTCTTTATCAGGGGGTTTATGTGTCGTCTAATGCTAACCATGCTGAAGGACATCAAAGTACCATCCTTGCCCAGGATTTAATGGGTGATGATATGATCATAACAGTCGAAAATAACTGGTATGGTATGGATTATACTTTAGATTACACCCGCCGAATAAACATAGGTACAGCTTCTCGTAACTATAATATTTGGAATATGATGTATACCATTATTAGCAATATGAACTATATTATTGCTCAAGATGGTAATTTGGGACAAAATGGCAATGAGGCAAAAAACATTGTTGCTCAAGCTTATGCTTTGCGTTCCTTTGCTTACTTTGAATTGATACAAGACTTCCAAAGAACCTATGTCGGCCATGAGGGTGATTACGGTGTTCCCTTATATACCGATCCTACCCGTTCGGGTACAGATGGTAAACCCCGCGGAACTGTTGAGGACGTTTATACCCTAATTAATGCTGACATACTTCGCGCTTTGGAGTTATTTACCGAAGCTGGTAAAACAGTTCAAAAACATTGTTCTCATATTGACTATTATGTTACTAAAGCATTTCAAGCTCGTGTAGGCCTTGTTCAGGGGAAAGACATGAATGCCGTTTATAATGCTGCCGCCGAAGCTCGCTCACGCGCAGGTATTCGTTTACTCACAGCCAGTGAAATTACCGGAGGTATGAATGACTATAAATTGCCCTCAAGCATTTGGGCAATGGAAGTTATCCCCGATCAAGCTACCATTTGGTATTACTACTTGGATGCCCGTGGTGATAATGGCGGTAAAATACAACGCAAATTGATCAGCAAGTGGTTATATGACCAACTGGCCCGTTACACAGATGACAAACGCTTAGCTTGGTGGAAAGATGGTAACCAAGGCAATGCTACCACCGGTGAAAACGTAAACCATGGACAGATGAAATTCTTGTACAAAGATCTAGCCAGCCATTCTGGTGACAATATTTTCATACGTGCAGAGGAAATGCTGTTAATTCAGGCTGAAGCTAAAGCTCGTTTAGGTGAATATGCCGCGGCCCGTACACTTTTGAAGGAGTTAGCTGCCGTTCGTTTAACTACTCCTGCCGGACGTGCCAATTACGGTACTTATGTAGACGGTTTGGCCGATAGTAATATATTGCCCGAATTTACAACCGTAGTTCCTACCAATGTGTATGAGGAAGTACTGGTACAGCGCCGCATTGAACTTTGGGGCGAAGTAGGCCGTACTAAAGATCTACTCCGTCTGAAGCAGTCATATACCCGTGACTACCCCGGCACCAACCATGGGAACAAATTATTACCCTATAATACAGGTGCTGAAAGTTGGAATTTCATTTTCAAAATTCCTCAAAAAGAATTTGATGGCAACCCGAATATTCCTTCTTCACAGCAAAATCCTGTAGGACAATAATAGTTACGAATTTCTAAAAATGAAACGAATGAAAAAAATAATAATACTTCTCTGCGTTGTGTCAGCTATGCTGGGGTTGAGTTCTTGCGATCAAGACAACTTACGTGCTACATACGACACAAATACCCCTCCTGCTGTTAGTTTCTTCCAGCCGGCCCTATTGGCACAACTTACACCTGCATATAATGGAATTATGCAAGTGACCTTGTCTAGAACTAATGCCACTGAAGCTGCTACTGTGCCTGTGGTGCTGACATCCAGCTCCACATTTACAGCTTCGTTGTTTACTTTGCTGTCTACAAATGTAACTTTTGCCCAAGGTTCCAGCACAGCAGTAGCTGAGGTTCAATTTGATATAGATAAACTGGCTACAGATGGTTCACAGTACAAGTTTACCCTAAGTTTTGCTGACCCCAACCAAGTGGTTTCCTTTGGCGGAAATGTTAAAACAGATGTAACGGCCAGTCGTAAATTGACTTGGCAATCCGCTGGTACAGGACAATGGCTATTTTCAACTATGTGGGGTATTGCTCCGGAGGATGATGAACCTGTGAAGGTTGAACAGGCGCTCGAAGCTCCCGGCTTGTATCGTTTTGTTGATTTCTTTACGAATGTAATCATCATGACAATTGACTTCTCTACGAATGTGGCAGCAATTGCTATGCAGGATACCGGTATTCAAGGAACCACTACAAGTAATGTCTATATGGAATGTACCGGAACTTACAATCCAA
Source organism: Bacteroidales bacterium (assembly GCA_031556695.1). Lineage (GTDB taxonomy): Bacteria > Bacteroidota > Bacteroidia > Bacteroidales > UBA932 > UBA932. The sequence continues at coordinate 5,865 of JAVBSQ010000068.1, forward strand.
CTACTAAAATTGTGAGTTTTCCAAGAGTGAATGCTAATAATCCGAGAAATTATTACTACACTTATAATTCTACCACTAAAGCCTATTCACCGGGATGGTATCTCCAGGAAGAAATTCAAATGCCTTAATTTGGCTGATAATAAAAATGAAAGCCGTCACTTTTTAGAGGCGGCTTTCGTTTTATATATAAGAAATATGCTACAACGAGTTACCCTTTTTCTTTTTCTGATTCTTGTTCCTCTTATCACCATTAGTGGACAAGTGCCCCGTAAAGGAGTGTTACAAATTAAAATAGCACCCATAGCAGAACCACAGATTGTAAAACAATCAGAAAGAATACAGACAACGACAATGCCTACACCCCTCAATCTCGGCATGCAACAATTTGATGCCGTAAACAGGCAGTTTAATGCCTCCGGGTTGCGGCGTGTATTTCCTGATGCCGGTGAATACGAGGCTTTGCATCGTAAAGCCGGACTACACCTGTGGTATGAAATAAAAATAGAAGATAATGCTGATCTTGATCAGGCAATCAAAGCTTATGCTGATTTAGATGAAGTGGAGTCAGCAGGAATGCTATACCCCATTGTAAGGATTAGCTCCGTGACAGTGGATGGTCTCACTTATGAACACTCAGCAACACCACAATCTACAACTTCTGACGACCCTTATTACAAATATCAATGGCACTATAAAAACACCGGCACTAACGGTATAGATGGTGTGGCAGGAATGGATATCAGTCTGAACAATGCATGGGATAAAACACAAGGAGATGAGGCTGTAATTGTGGCGATAGTAGATGGAGGTATTGATTACAGGCATCCTGATTTGGCTGGAAATATGTGGAGCGGCATAGGTTATAACTTTGTGAGTAATTCTTCAATTGTAACAGCAGATGATCACGGAACACATGTTGCTGGTTCTATCGCGGCTTTAACGAATAATAGTTTGGGTGTAGCGAGTATTGCGGGAGGTTCCGGCACAGGAGACGGCGTACGCTTGATGTCGTGTCAGATTTTTGAAGGTAATAGTGGTGGCTCTGCTGCTAACGCTATACTGTTTGCCGCAGACACTGGCGCTGTAATCAGCCAAAATAGTTGGGGGTATGACAACCCAGATGTATACAATAAAGCTGATTCGGCCGCTATTATATATTTTATTGAAAATGCCGGAAAAAATCCTGATGGAACCCCACGCGCAAACACGAAGATGGTGGGAGGAATAGTTATTTTTGCTGCAGGTAATAATAATGCTGACAAAAAATGGTATCCCGGCTATTTTGACTTTGTTACCACTGTGGCTTCTGTGGGGTCAAAAGGAACAAAGGCGTACTATTCCAATTATGGTTCATGGGTAGATATTACCGCTCCCGGAGGTGATTTTTATAACACCGGTATACAGGGTGGAACGCAGGCTGTTGCAAACCGTGGCATACTTAGCACGATACCCACAAATTCTTCGTATTCACCGGCTCTTGAGGGTGGTTACGGTTCCATGCAGGGAACCTCTATGGCTTGCCCACAAGTTTCAGGAATAGCCGGTTTGGTATTATCGCGCTTTGGTTCTTCAACTTATACACCTGCAATGCTACAAAGCCGGCTGATAAATGCCGTCAAGCCTTTGGATGATGAATCTTATTACCAAAAGGGCTGGATGGGTGCCGGATTGATTGATGCAGCTATGGCGGTAGCCGATAATGTACCGGTTACAGGTATCAATCTACCGGAAACAGAAAATGTATATATAGGCCGTAAAATAGTATTAACACCTGCATTAATCCCCGCTAATGCCACTGAAAAACGAGTTTCCTGGTCCACCGCTAATGAAGGAATTGCCAGTGTGGATAGTAGAGGTAACGTAATAGGAGTGGCTTTAGGCTCTACAACAATTACGGCTACATCTATAGATGGCGGCTATAAAGCCAACACTACAATAATGGTTGTTCCCATACCTGTAGATGGAGTTATTGTAACACCAGCTAGTGTAATAATTAAACCGGGAGAAAGTCGAACCTTACAGGCAACGATCTCTCCAGTTGATGCTACAAACAAAATTGTACAATGGGAAAGTGCAGATGAAATGATCGCTACGGTAGATAATACGGGAAAGATCTGGGCCGAAAGCATAGGCACAACAAGAATAACTGCAACAAGTAATGACGGTAGCTATAGTTCATCAAGTACCATTACCGTAGTCCAACCTGTTACAGGTGTTGCTGTAGAACCTTCCCGTATCCGTCTGCTTGTAGGCGATACACTACGACTTATAGCCCTTATCCATCCGGAAGATGCTTATTATAAACAAGTATCATGGTCTACAGACAATCCTGCTGTTGTTTCTGTGAATAGCAATGGAAAAGTTCAAACCAAGGCCCTTGGCAATTCAAAGGTTACGGTAAAAACAACTGATGGTGGTTATATGGCCTATTGCATAATTGATGTTTTTGACAATATACAGGC
>JAVBSQ010000135.1:0-4890 GCA_031556695.1 Bacteroidales bacterium
TTTGTACAAAATTCACTCCCATGAAACGATTTTTTCTTTATTTATCCCTTCTCATTTTCGCCTTATCTTCTTGTGGTCATAATCCTCAATGCGACTGCAGTGATGGACAATGTGACACCTTGGTGATCATTTCAACCAATGATATACACGCGCAAATTCAGGATATGGCTAAGCTGGCAGCTTATGTGCAAAGCCAGCGGGATAGTTTTTCCCATGTATTGTTATTGAGCGCCGGTGACCTTTTTTCCGGTAGTCCTATAGTGGACAAGTATACGGAGCGAGGTTTCCCTATGATAAACCTCATGAATATCATAGGATATGAGGCGAATACTATCGGCAATCATGGTTTTGATTATGGACAGGCAGTGTTAAAGCAGCGTATTCAAGAAGCCCAATTCTCTTACCTATGCGCGAATGCGGACTTCTCAAATACTGAGTTGAAAGAACTGTTTCAGCCTTACATTATTAAAAATGTTAATGGTATTAGAGTGGCTATTCTGGGACTGGTGGAAACCAGTGATGCGGGGCAACCATCATCGTTGCCGGAAAATCTTGAAGGTATTCAATTTACCGATGCTATAGCTGTTGCGGAAAACTATAAATCACTGCGTGACTCCGGAGAGGTGTTTTTAGTGTTGAGCCATTTGGGAGTAAAGGAAGATGTGCAGCTAGCCTTGCAGTTTTCTGATCCGGACGTTATTGTGGGAGGGCATTCGCATACTGTATTGCCTGTCGGCATTGATACTAATGGTGTACTGATAACACAAACCGGCAGTTATTTGGAGAATATTGGTAAAACGGTATTGTTATTGAAAAATGGGAAGGTAATATCAAAGAAAAGCATACTTATACCAGTGGCCTCTTTGACTGCTATTGATACCATGGTGCAAAAACAAGTTGATGAATATATGAGCAACCCGGCCATGAAAGTGGTGGTGGGGCAGGCAACTGCGGATATTGCAGGAAAAGAAGAACTGGGGAATCTGATTACCGATGCCATACGTACCGTCCATCATCTTGATATAGCGGTGGCTAATAGCGGAGGTTTACGCACAGACCGATTGGCTAAAGGCCCTATAACCTTTGAGCAAGTATATAAATTAGACCCTTTTGAAAATCAGATCTACATATATAACATGGATATTGAAGAACTAACATCTTTTATCAAAGAAGTATATATTCAAAAGAGATATGATTTGCTGAGAATTTCCGGGGCACAATATACAGTAATACTTGATACTGCTGACGCAACAAAGGCAATTGCGGTGGAGCTAACGGACTATCATGGCAAGCCGCTGAAGGAAAAGGCCGTTTATAAGGTGGGAATGAGCAGTTATGTCAGCGGTCGCTTTATGCCGCTCATAGCACATAAAGACGGCGGTAAACGGCTGAAAATAACTACAGCAGAAACGTTATTGCAGTATCTAAAACGAGGCCCGGTAAGTCCACAACCGCAAAGGGTTTTTTAAACAGTCCTTAATACATCTAGTAAGAGAAACCAAAATTTTTCTACCGATGCACTTTCTAACTTCTCATCAGGGGAGTGGGCATTTTTAATAGTAGGGCCGAAGGAAATCATATCCAGACCAGGGTATTTTTTCAAAAATAGACCGCACTCCAGGCCTGCATGTATGGCTTTCACTTCCGGATCTTTGAGAAAGAGCCGTTTGTATGAATTTTTAGTCAGTTCTAAAATAGGAGAGTTGAGGTTGGGATCCCCACCCGGGGTTCCATATCCATATTCCACTTCTGCATCGGCCAGTTTGAAGATGGCATCAACCATGTGTGCTACACCATATTTGGCACTTTCAATGGAGCTACGCTGACTGGTTTCCACCAATATTTGTGCATCTTTTGAAAATTTCACCGACGCTAAATTGGTGGAGGTTTCCACTAATCCGGGGATATTGCTGCTCATGGCCATCACACCGTGCGGACAAGCCTGCAGGGTATGCAGCAAACGCTGTTGGGTTGATTTATCTATAACGGATATCTTGCTGCCCGTTTGCAATTCAACAGGGTCCAAGCTTTGTAAAATATCAGGATCCCCTGTTTTATATTCTGCTTTGATTTCAGCTACATGTTGCTCAAATAATTTATTGAGGGCTGTGGCTTGTGTCGTATTTACAGAAATAAGGGCAGAAGCTTCCCGTGCAATAGCATTGCGCAGGTTACCGCCTATGAAATTAGAAATGCGTATCTGATGATTCTGCTGTGCTTGCCATAAGAAACGGGTAGCTATCTTCACCGCATTGGCGCGGCCGCGGTTGATATCATCACCACTGTGTCCGCCGATAAGGCCACTAACAGTATATCTGTATAAACGATGGTCGCGTGGAACAGGTTCGGTGTCATATTCAAAAGTTCCTACTATACCTATGCCACCGGCACAACCAATAAATAATTCACCCTCATCTTCCGAGTCCAGGTTCAATAATATTTTGCCGGTCATGAAATCCGGTCCTATAGCGTTCGCTCCTGTCAGTCCTGTTTCTTCATCAACGGTGAATAGGCATTCTATGGGGCCGTGTATGAGGTTGGGGTCTGCCAATAACGCCATTTGTGTGGCTATACCTATGCCGCAATCCGCTCCCAGTGTGGTATCCATAGCTTTAATCCAGCCATTATCAATATACCAGGCAATGGGGTCCGTGTCAAAATTATGTTTAGAGTCGCTATTTTTGTCGCATACCATGTCCATGTGCGACTGCAGTACCACTGTTGGGCGTTCTTCCATGCCGGCAGAGGCCGGCTTGCTGATCAGTACATTACCCGCTTGATCACGCTTTACAGGTAGTTGATGTGTTTCAGCAAATTCTATTAGAAACTTGATTATACCTTCTTCGTGCTTTGAAGCGCGAGGTATAATACAAATATCACCGAAGTATTTAAAAATATCGGCCGGTTGAAGTTCTTGCTTGTTCATATTAAAGCGTTGATTTCAGTTTTTTCTCAATGGCTTGCACGTGTTGCTTGAAATGCTTGTCTGTGTCAATCAAGTCGCACACGGTATTATAAGAGTGGAGTACTGTAGCGTGGTCTTTACCGCCTATTTGCGCTCCTATGGAGGAGAGAGATGATTTGGTAAGACTGCGACTGAGGTACATAGCTATTTGGCGTGCCTGCACAATTTCACGTTTACGCGTTTTTGACAGAAGGTTTTCAGCTGAGATACAGAAATAAGTACACACAGCTTTTTGTATTTCATTTACTGACAATTCACGTTGGTTGTTGTTTACCAACTTATCGGTCATTGATTCCGCTAGCTCTAGCGTGATAGCTTTCTTGTTTAAGGTGGCTTGTGCTAACAGCGAAACCAAAGCTCCTTCCAGTTCACGGATATTGCTGGTTATTTTTCCGGCGATATAGTCAACAACAGCATCGCTGATTTCTATACCGTCATTGTATATCTTATCACGTAAGATAGCCTTGCGTGTTTCGTAGTCGGGCATTTGCAGCTCGGCAGAGAGTCCCCATTTAAAACGAGATAACAAGCGTTGTTCTAAGCCAGCTAATTCAACCGGTGCTTTGTCAGAGGTTAAAATTAGTTGTTTACCTGATTGGTGTAGATGGTTGAAGATGTGGAAAAAAGCATTTTGTGTGCCTTCTTTTCCGGCAAATTCATGTACATCGTCCAAAATTAATACATCTATCATTTGATAGAAATGTAAAAAGTCAGTGAGCTTATTTTTTACATTTACCGCATCCATGTATTGTGTTTGGAAACGGTTCGCGTTTACATAGAGTACAATTTTTTCGGGGTATAATTCTTTTACCTTTATACCGATGGCTTGAGCCAAGTGGGTCTTGCCCAAACCGGAATTACCATAGATAAACAGAGGATTAAAAGCTGTTTTACCCGGATTCTCGGCAATGGTTAAGCCTGCAGAGCGAGCTAAGCGGTTACATTCTCCTTCAATAAAATTATCAAAATGATAGTTGGGGCTTAATTGAGGATCTATTTGCAGTTGTTTGAGGCCGGGGATAACAAAAGGATTGGTAATGCCGCCTCTTTCTACTTGGTGAGGGTAGGGGACATTCTTATTGCGTAAATCGGGACGACTTTGGTGGGGATAAGTAACCGGACCTCCGTCGTTTACAATGCGCACACTGTATTCCAATTGTGCATCATGTCCTAATTCTTTATGCAAGGTTTTGCTTAAAAGGTCAATGAAATGTTCTTCCAAATATTCATAGAAGAAAGAGGTGGGCACTTCAATGGTTAAAATATTGCTGTCCAGCTTCACGGGAATGATAGGCTCAAACCAAGTACGGTAACTGGCTGTAGGGATAATATCTTTAATTACCCGTAAACAATTGTTCCAAACTTGTTGACAATATTCGTTATGCACAGTCCCGCTCGTCATATTTTTTTAGATAAATACTTAAACTTTTTTCCAGACCACAAAATTGTAGAAAAAAAAGCTGAAAAAAAAATATTGATGCTATTGTTTAATCCGAAAAGAGTCTAAGAGCTTTAGGATCAAGGAGAAAATTTTTAATTTTTAATTAGCTGAAAATCAGCGCAAATAGCATATAGTGTTGATAACCAAAGTTCGTTTTTTTAGTCTAAAAAAAAACAGTTAAAATACGGTAACCTTAATGTATTTTTTCGGATTAGCCTGAATGGCAACGATTAGACTATCCAGATGCCCAATTGTACGTGTAATATTATTATGAAGGCTGTCGCTGTGTAGTAATTTTCCCACACTCCCATTAGGATCATTGGCTTGCTTCAATATTGTATTTAGACTGGCAATTGTAGCTTTTAACTCTGATGATTTTAGCGAGTCGGTGAGTTGTGCTACATTCTCCATAGTACGGCTAATATCTTTACTGCTCTTTTTTAATTCAGCCATGAAACCCTCGGTATTTTCAACAATACTTTTA
>JAVBSQ010000034.1:0-11374 GCA_031556695.1 Bacteroidales bacterium
TTAAAATAACGGCAGAAAGCTTCTTTGGAAAGATTGATATGAGCAGCTGTTTCATCAAGCGTGATGTCCCGCTGAAAATTTTCAAAAGTAAATTGATAGATACGGTCAATGCGTTTATTTTCTTTTTGAGAATATCCGCCCACAAAGCCGCGACTGGCCACTGCCGAATAATTGGAACGTGCCAAACGATGAAGAATATCAAGAAGTATAAACATACGATCTTGAATATCCGCATCAAAAAGTTCAAACATACGTTTTTCCAGTTCAAGAGCTACCACTCCTTTAAGTTCAATGCCGTATGCCGATTGAGCCAGTAAATCACGAAGAAGCTCTGTTTCGGGAAGATTCATGAATTCCTGTCCGAAAAGATCCTCATTAAAATGAACTACAACAGCCTCTACCTCTTGCTTGCCAGGCCTGCTATCATACAACATAGTATGCGGCAAATAGGGACCTATCAGCATTAAATGTGACGATTCATCTAAATTATCGGTCTTATCACCAATAGTGTGCACACCTTTGCCTCCTCGAATTACCAACAATTCCACCTCAGGGTGATGATGCCACATACTATATACATTGGCACCATTATCTTTTCTAACATGAAAAGAATACTGAGGATTACTTGTAAATCTTCTTAATACAGGTTTCATACCGCAAATATATACAAAAAACAGTTATAAATACACAAAATTAGCAAAAAAATGCAATATTTAGGAATATTTACTATATTTGCTTATATATAAAAAGTATCTCTATGAAAACAAACTATCAAGTGCGCCAGGCCTCTCACCCTGATGATGCAAAACATTATGACACTGCTCGTTTACGTGAGTTATTCTTAATTGAAAAACTATTTGCCGGTGATGAGGTGAACATGGTATATAGCCTGTATGACCGACTGATTGTTGGAGGTGCCATGCCCGTAAAAGAACAACTTGAATTAGCAAATATTGACCCGTTGAAAGCTCCCTTCTTCCTACACCGCCGTGAACTCGGCATTATAAACGTGGGTGGAGCCGGCACCGTTGTTGTTGACGGCACTGTTTACGAGCTTGACTATAAAGAAGCGCTATATATAGGCCAAGGTGACCGTAAAGTAGTTTTTACCAGTAAAGACGCATCTAAACCTGCTCATTTCTACTTTAATTCGGCACCGGCACACACTAATTATCCCGACAAAAAAATAAAAAAAGAAGACCGCATTGTTATTGAGTTGGGTGCTCCCGATACTTGCAATCATCGCATATTAAACAAGTTGATTGTTAACGAAACAGTAGCTACCTGCCAATTGCAAATGGGTATGACCGAACTGCAAACCGGCAGTGTATGGAACACTATGCCTCCTCACACCCACGACCGCCGCATGGAAGCTTATTTCTACTTTGAAGTACCCAAAGAGCAAGCTGTATGCCATTTTATGGGCGAGATACAGGAAACACGCCACATCTGGATGCATAACGAGCAAGCCGTAATTTCCCCAACCTGGTCTATACACTCAGCTGCTGCCACTGCCAGCTACACCTTTATTTGGGGTATGGGTGGGGAAAACCTTGATTACGACGATAAGGATAATTGTTTGCCTACCGACTTACGCTAAGTAAAGACTAATTTGCAATATCCCAAAGGACATAATATACTAATTGTGTCCTTTTTTGCAATATAGGATACGATAAACGATCCGGGTCATCAGTTGGTTTCCACAAATCATCGTGCATACCGGAAGTAAAGTAGAGCACAGGAATTTTCTTTTTGCCAAAATTATATTGGTCCGAAATTTCATAGAATATCTGACTAAAAACCTCACTCCCGTAAAATGTATAATCTATATCAAGATTCAGCTGCTTGTTTACATTCTGATAATCTACCACTTCCTTAAGCTTAGATTTATTTTTATGCGCCCCTACCACCAATACATAATTAGTATCTGAGGCCGGTGGAGCATCTATTCTTCCCAACATATCCAGATTAATACACGCCATTGTTTGTTTTAATGAAACCAGAGGGTGCTTAACGTAAAAGGCAGAGCCCGCCATGCTATATTCCTTTGCATCATAAGCTATAAATATAATAGTACGCTTAGGTAGATAGTGGTTTTTCTGCATGGAAGCCAACGTTTTAGCCACCGCCAACATAGCTGCCACTCCCGAAGCATTATCATCGGCACCATTATACACTACTCCTTCATGCATACCATGATGATCATAGTGAGCCCCCAAGATGATAGCCTTATCAGCGTCCTCCGTACCGGAAATTATTCCTATCACATTACGTGCCTGTGTGCTCGAATCAATAATTTGAAAATAAGATCCATTGAATGGGGCTTGCAGTCCATACTCTTCAAAACACCGGGCAATATAATCGCCGGCCATCTTCCCTCCGGGCGTGCCGGTAGCCCTACCCTGCAAAGAGTCCGATGCCAAAATGGCTACATGTTCCTGTAAATCGCGCCGGAGAATGGAGGAGGCATAGTTCACCAATTGAGCTTCTTGTGCAGCTAAACCTTCCATCAACAAAGAAAACAGACATAATAGGAGAAGTAACTTCTTGTTCATCGTAAAAATTTTGGACTGCAAATAAACAAAAAATTGTTATTATTTAATTATCTTTGTAGAACGAATATGAATTTCTTTAAGAAAATATTACGGTGGGGCTTATTCCTTATAGTTGGATTAGCTCTGTTCAGCATCGTTGAAGTGCTTGCCGGACGTTGGATTCCTGTTCGTTATACTTTGCTAATGGGTATGCGAAAGTGGGAATTTCGTGATGATACCAATTACAAGCATCAACAAAAATGGGTGGCACTCAATAAAATATCACCTTATATGATAAGGGCGGTAGTAGCCTCGGAAGATAATCTGTTCTTTCAACATAAGGGCTTTGATTGGAAAGAAATTAACACCGCTATTGAACAAAATAAAGTACGCAAACGCCAACGTGGTGCCAGTACTATATCTCAACAAGTAGCTAAAAACATGTTCCTTTGGCCCGGCCGCACCTGGCTGCGTAAAGGCTTAGAGGTATATTACACTGTGCTTATTGAATGGCTGTGGAACAAAGAACGTATCATAGAAGTATACCTCAATATAGCTGAAATGGGCAAAGGTATATTTGGCGTAGAGGCTGCTGCTGAAATTTATTTCAAAAAAGCAGCAGGGAAACTTACGACCGGAGAAGCCGCCCTTATAGCCGCCGCTCTCCCCAATCCATTAAAACGAAATCCGGCTAAACCCAATGCATATATGCAACAACGACAACGGCAAATACTGAATTTGATGGGAAAGCTAGGCCCGGTAATGGTACAAGGTGGAAGGATGAAAGGTGAAAAGGTGAAAGGCTATTTAAACACCTTGTACCCTTCCACCTTGCACCCTTGCACCCTTAATATACAGGGGATACTATCATGAAAAAACGCTACCTGCTGATACTTATATTATTCGCTGCCACTATTACTGCTCAAGCTCAGTACGATAAAACAATCTTTTTTTATCGCGGGCGCCAGGCTTTAATGGACAATAAATATTCACAAGCCATTAATGTATTTAACCTGCTAATAAAAACAGATACTACACTTTATGAAGCATACTTGTTCAGAGGTATTGCCAAGTATAACCTTAATGATTTTATTGGAGCACAGGGCGACTTTGGCAAAGCCTTGTCAATAAACCCCATATACACACCAGCTTATCATTACCGCGCCATCACCTACAGTCGCTTAAGCAAATATGACGATGCGTTGCGCGATCTGAATGAGGCCATGTCACTTCGCCCCGGATACTCCGGTTTGTATTACAGTCGTGCTATCACCTACTTCCTATCACAACAATTCGATAATGCGATTGAGGATTTCAACCGTTTCATGCGTGCTGAGCCTAAGGTGCCGGAAGCCTACTTGAACCGCGGGACGGCATATCTATATAAGAAAGACACGGTAAAAGCGTTGGAAGATTATAATACGGCAATACTCCTAAATAAGTTTGAGCCGGAAGGATATATTCGCAGAGGTAGAATATATGCCATGGAAGACAAGGCTGCTAAAGCGATGGAGGATTTAAATGAAGCCTTGCGGCTCGATTCCTCTAACTCACTTGCCTATTTCAACAGAGCCTTGATACGCTCTAACGAAAAAGACATCAAAGGAGCCCTCAGTGATCTTCAGAAAGTATTGACACTTGATCCCGACAATGCGCTTACCCTCTACAATAGGGCTCTCATACGTTCACAGATAGGTGACTACGATAACGCTTTAGATGATTACGAAAAAGTAATTGAAATAAATCCGAACAATGTGCTTGTTTACTATAACCGTGCCGCCATATACATTGAACAGAAAAAATATAGACAAGCATTAAGAGATTATAATAAGACTATTGAATTATACCCTGATTTTGCTAACGCATACAAAAATCGCGCCTACGTAAAAACACAATTGGGACAGACGGCATCAGCACTTGACGACCAAAAGATCGCACAAAGCAAAATCAAAGACTACAAAGAGAAAATGGATAGCGACAGTAGCTTTTCTGCTTATGCCGATACCAGCAAACAATTTAACAAACTATTGGCTTTTGATGCAGAATTTGCACGGAACGATTTTAACAACGACCAACTGCAATATCGGAAAGTTGACATTCGCTTGAAACCTATGTTCAAGCTAATGGCCGGAGAACCCGAAAAACAAATAGCATTTGACCGTCAATACTTCCAGCCTCTATTGGAACAGTTGAAACACAACGAACCCTTGCCTCTGTACATGGTGAGCGAGATGAAGAATGCCGGTGCCCAAAAGCTGGTAGCACAAGACTCTATCATGAGTACAACATTGGCTCAACATACCTCTGCTGAAAACTATTTTGAAAAAGGGATCACTCAATTCCAGCTACGCCGGTTCAATGATGCGCTGAACTATTTCAATAAAGCGATAGAAGCTAATCCCAACAACGCTATCTACTACATCAACCGTAGCGCCCTTCAAAGTGAAATGATAGACTTTATAGCATCTATTGAAAGTAATGTTCAGGTATTGGCTCTCGACAATTCAGGTATCACTAAAACCGTAGTGCAGGAACAAGGAGTGAAACAATATAACTATGATGAGGCTATCAACGACTTGAATATCGCAGCGCGTATTATGCCCGACCTTACTTATATCTATTACAATTTGGGCAACCTGCGTTGTTTATCCAATGCTTACCCTGAAGCCATCAGCAACTACACATACGCCATCAGTCTCTATCCTTATTTCGGCGAGGCTTATTATAATCGCGGACTGGTACATATCTACCTCCGCGAAACAGCTAAAGGCTGTCTTGATATCAGCAAGGCCGGCGAGCTAGGTATTGACGATGCGTATGGTGTTATTAAAAAATATTGTATCAAAAAAGACAATTTATAAAATATGATTTATCGTATCAAAGCAACCACAGAGGGATCTAAGAATTTTTTGCGAATGTATGAAATTAAAACATCGCAAACGCTTTATGACCTACATGAACATATCCAGTCGGACCTCGGATATGCTCCCGACCAAATGATTGAATTCCGAACCTTAAATGCCACAGGGGAAGAGGCTCATGAATACGGACTCTTCGATATGGGCGATGGCAGTATCGACACCATTACTATGCAAGACTTGGAAGAGCGGGAAGAGATGACTCTCTTTTACGTATTTGATATGCACAACGACCGTACTATCCGGCTTGAAATAATTGAAGAAGATGAAATTGCCCCTCGTAAAGTATATCCTCTCACCAGTGAAGAAAAAGGCATTGCTCCTGATCAATTCGACCCTAACAAGAAAGACGAAAAAGAACTGCCGGCCTCTCGAAAACCTGCACCCCGCTCCAATAATGATGACAACCTCAGCGATGACGATGAAGACTTAGGTGATGAAGAAACTGATAATGAGGATATTGATGATGATGAAGAAGATTTAGATGATGACTACGGCGGAATGTTTGGTGAAGAGGAAGAGGAATAATTACGAATTACGAATTAATAATTACGAATTGGTAACAAAACCTAGTAATTCGTAATTTGAAATTCGTAATTAATACCGGATCAATGAGACAATCTTTATTTTTGGCATATTTGTTACTAGCGGCGCTTGGGCTACAGGCGCAGGACAGCACTTTGCATTATTACCGCAGCCCGCTGTCGGTAGATATGCCCATACTGTTAGCCGGTAACTTTGGCGAATTACGCGGTAACCATTTTCATGCAGGTTTAGACTTCCGCGTAGGAGGTTCACCGGGTGCCAAGCTTTTTGCGGTGGCCGACGGATATGTATCCCGCATCTCCGTGAGTCCCGAAGGATATGGGAAAGCAGTTTACATCAATCACCCCAATGGTACCACTTCTGTATATGGCCACCTGCATACCTTTTCTCCTATAATTAAAAAACATATTGAAAACATACAATATAAGCGACAAAAATTTGCAGTTGATGAAATATTGGAGCCCAATACTATTCCACTGAAGAAAGGTGATATCATTGGTATAGCAGGTAATAGCGGAAGTTCATTCGGTGCTCATCTGCACTTTGAATTACGCAAAACGGCAACGCAAGCTCCTTTTAATGTGCTCACCTCCGGCATTTATAAGGTTACCGACAATATAGCACCGGCTATAAAGCGGGTGGTTTTCTATAAATATGAAGAAGAAAATGAAATTCCTTCCATCGAACCTTTCTTGACTACTATTGCCGGATTACAAAAAACAATAGATGTTCCGGAAAATTTCTTTATCGCAGTTGATGCAAGCGACCGGCAGAACGGTACCAACGGGAAGTTTGATATCAACCGTATGGAAGTGAAGCTTGATAAAAAAATCATATTCGCTTATCGTATTGATGCCTTCCGGTTTGAGGACGCTCGCTATATTAACAGCCTTATAGCATACGATCAACTACAAATCAGTTCCCACCCTCTCATTAAAACATATATTGAACCGGGAAATAAATTAGCAAATGTTTATGATAAAGTAGAGAATAGGGGGATAATCACACTGTCCGACACAGTCAAGCACTTAATGGAGGTTGTTGTGTATGATGATTATAACAATAGCTCTTCCTGTACATTTACACTGCAGCGCAGAGATTATCCTACAGGCGCCGTAGCATACAGTGAGGAAATAAAGCCGGGGACTATCATGTACCACCACCACAATAACAAACATGAACAGGAAGGCCTATCGCTGACCATTCCTGCAGGAGCACTCTACCGCCCTATCCGGTTAATAATTGACACAACCATGTATACCCCTCCCTATGCTAAATCACCGGTATGGAATATACATAGTAATGAGGTACCTTTACATAGTATGGGAGCCACCTTGCATTTACAAGCTGATATTCCCGAAGCTATACAGAATAAAGCGATAATAGTGGGCATCACTAAAACCGGCGGTATAAAAGCTGTTGGAGGAGAATGGAGCAAAGATGGAGTGAGTGCAAAAATCAATTCTTTTGGTGATTATTGTGTTACCATTGACACCACAGCTCCTGCCATACGGCCATTATTTAAAAAAGGTGCCGACCTGCGCAAATGCGCTACATTGTCTATTAAAATTTCAGATAATCTATCCGGAATCATCAGCTACAAAGCATTTATTGACGGCGAATGGGCTTTGATGGACTACGATGCGAAGAAAAATGTGTTGGTATACACCTTCGACCCACAACGAATTAAGCGAAATACCAAGCATACCCTCCTACTCAGCGTGTCCGACAAGTGTATGAATACTGCCGGATTAGAAACAAACTTCACATGGTAATGGAAAATGGAAAATGAAATGCTCCAACAACCAACAGCCTTCACTGCCATCGGCCTCATGTCGGGAACTTCTCTTGACGGCCTGGATATTTGTTTTTGTCGATTTACTTATGACAATAATAAATGGGACTATGCCATACTGGCTACAGAAACTCATGCTTACCCCAAAACAATTAAACAACAAATAGCCACAGCGCAAAATATGAACGCCTTGGAGTTTGTTGCTTTTCATAGCTCCTACGGAAAATATACCGGCGAAGTGGTGAAAGCTTTCATGAATAAATATCATGTGCAGCCCAACATCATAGCCTCACACGGGCATACTATCTTCCATCAGCCGGAAAAAGGGTTCACCGTACAAATTGGTTCAGGTGCACATATCGCTGTGGAAACAGGCGTTGATACGGTATGCGACTTCCGTACCACCGATGTGGCCGCAGGCGGACAAGGCGCTCCTCTGGTGCCTATAGGCGACCGCTTACTCTTCAGCGATTATAGCTACTGCCTCAATATTGGCGGATTTGCTAATATTTCTTATGAATCGGCCGGAGAACGGATAGCCTTTGATATTTGTCCCGCCAATTACGTGTTAAATCACTATACCCGCAATATTGGAGTAGATTATGATGAAGATGGCCAAAGAGCAGCTAAAGGGAATGTAAACCCTGAACTATTAAACGCACTCAATAATTTAGAGTTCTATCATCAACAAGGTCCAAAATCATTGGGCCGCGAATGGGTAGAGCAGGTAATGATACCTACAATAGAAAAATATTCTTTGTCGCTGGAAGACAAGCTGTGCACCTTCTGTGAACATATTGCCATGCAAATAGCACTTAAGGTCAATGAACATCAAGGGTTCATGCTAATCACCGGCGGTGGAGCTTTCAACAAATTCCTGATACAACGAATCCAAGCACACTGCAAAATAAAGATACATATACCCGAATCTACAGTCATCAATTATAAAGAAGCGCTGATTTTTGCTTTTTTAGGAACACTGTACATAAACAATCGGGCGAACTGCCTCTCTTCCGTTACCGGAGCTAAAAGAAACGTTATTGGCGGTGCGTTATATAAAGCAGGATAGTTTGGCTCCTTCAATTCTTTTTCCTACATTTGTTATTTGAATAATCTCTTTAAACCAAAAATTATATATCATGAAAAAACTCTTTTTGTTTGTTTTCGTGTTTTTATCATTAAGCATTGGAGGAGCCTATGCTTGTACCAATCTATTAGTGACCAAAGGAGCATCTAAAGACGGATCAACCTTCATATCATACTCCGCCGACTCTCACGCACTCTACGGAGAACTTTACTTTTGGGCTGCTGCCAAATACAAAGTCGGCACCATGCGTAATATCAAAGAGTGGGACACAGGAAAACCTCTCGGACAAATTAAAGAGGCTACCGAAACGTACAACGTAATAGGCAACATGAATGAACACTCGGTAATGATTGGTGAGAGTACCTATGGCGGCCGTAGTGAGTTGGTGGACACCACCGGTATCATGGACTATGGTAGTCTTATCTATGTTGCGCTGATGCGTTCCAAAAACGCCCGTGAAGCCATCAAGGTTATGACAGAACTGGTAGCTGAATATGGTTACTACTCTTCTGGTGAATCATTCTCTATTGGCGACCCTAACGAGGTGTGGGTATTGGAATTGATCGGTAAAGGTGTGGGCAATAAAGGCGCCGTGTGGGTAGCAGTACGTATCCCCGACGGTTATATCAGTGCTCATGCTAATCAGGCACGTATTCAAACTTTTCCTTTAGAAAACGGTAAAACATCAATTAGCGCTAAAAATATTGATAAAATTTTCAACCCCGAAGTAGAAATTGTTTATGCTAACGATGTAATCAGCTTTGCCCGTGAGAAAAAATATTTTGACGGTAAAGATGAGGAATTCAGTTTCTCTGACACCTATGCTCCGGTTGACTTCAGCGGTGCTCGTGGTTGTGATGCCCGCGTGTGGTCTTTCTTCCGCAAATTTGACCCCGGTATGGACAAATATACCGACTATGTTACCGGCAAGAACCTGAAAAACCGTATGCCGCTCTATATCAAACCCGACCGTCAATTGGACATGCAAGACGTAGCTAACGCTATGCGTGATCATTATGAAGGTACGGTGTTGGATATGACACAAGATATTGGCATGGGCCCTCACAAAAGCCCTTACCGTTGGCGCCCCATGCATTGGGAATATAACGGCCTTAACTTCCTGCATGAACGTGCTATTGCTACCCAACAAACAGGCTGGTGGTACGTAGCCCAAGGTCGCAGCTGGCTGCCTAACCCCATTGGTGGTGTTCTTTGGTTTGGCGTTGATGATGCCGCTACTTCTTGTCTCACCCCTATCTATTGCAGCAGCACATCTGTTCCTGAAGCTTTTAAGGTAGGTAACGGCGACTTGCTAACCTATTCTGAAACAGCTGCTTTTTGGATTTTCTCTCGCGTTACACAGCAAGCCTACCTTCGTTATGACCTTGTAAGCGCTGAGATTATTAAAGTGCAACAAGATTGGGAAAAGGCCCAAATGGACAAGATAAAAGATATAGATCAAAAGGCTCTGACACTTTACAATAAAAAGAAAACTAAAGACGCTGTTAAGGTGCTGACTGACTACTCGGTAAAAACAGCCGGCGAATTAGTAAGCAAATGGAAACAGCTTGATAATTACCTTTTTGTAAAATATATTGATGGTAATATTAAAAAAGAAGGCCAAGACGGTAAATTCCTCCGTAATCCTTATGGCAACCCAGCCTTCCCTTCGCAACCTCAATATCCTGATTATTGGTACAAAGCCATTGTTTTTGATGCCGGAAGCAAATTAATGGTAACAGAATAAGAAAAAAATTTGCAAATTGATAAAAAAACACTATCTTTGCAGCCCGAAATACAAAAAGTGATGGACTTAATTAAATTAGCAGAACAAGCCTTTGTGGGAGAAGTTAAAACTCATCCCGACTTCAAAGCAGGTGATACAATCACGGTAACCTACCGTATTAAAGAGGAAGCCAAAGAACGTTTACAAAAATTTCGTGGCGTTTGCATTCAACGTAAAGGCACTGGTGCAACCCAGACCTTCACCGTTCGTAAAATGTCAAACGAAATTGGTGTTGAGCGTATTTTCCCTATCAGTTCACCTTTCATTGAAAGCATTGAGTTGAACAAAAGTGGTAAAGTTCGTCGTGCACGTATCTTCTATCTCCGTGAACTTACCGGAAAGAAGGCTCGTATTAAAGAAAGAAAACGCAACTTCGTAGCCGAAGAAGCAGGATCATAAAAATGCAGGGCGAATACAATTCGCCCCATCAAGGCTTCGTAGCTCAACTGAATAGAGCATCTGACTACGGATCAGAAGGTTACAGGTTTGAATCCTGTCGAGGTCACCACAAAATCAACCGATTACAACGAAAAGAAGTAGTCGGTTTTTTATTTGCACCACAGATTTGCACCACAATAATAAAAAATATGGATCAGGGGGAAAAGGTGGTTGGTAAAAAAATGTTATCTTTGAGAAAAAAGATAACGCAATGATAGCCAACGAAGAAGTCTTACGTATTTTGTTTCCGCAGTGGTTGTTTGAAGATTT
>JAVBSQ010000105.1:0-13748 GCA_031556695.1 Bacteroidales bacterium
TATTCATCATGCTGTTCAAATCCATTGACAAGCGAAAGCCCCAGCCATAAAACCCATTATCACTGAATCCTGCATGAACGCTAATGTCTGCAAGTTTTAGCAAGGCTATTCCATAACCAATTTCCACATAATTACGCAGATTGGGTTGCAGGAGGTAAGAAGCATAAAGATGCTCATCAAAAGGAGCATTGTTGAGGAAGGGAATGTACTTCAAGGCCAGTAAAGGTGACTTGTAATGTATGTTTGCGCCTACGTACCACTCATTAGTGCTATAAGTATATTGCGGAAGTAGTTGATAAGCTTTATCGCCGGTATGGTTAAGTGAAACCCCAGCTTCATTACCGTAAAAGTGGTGATAGTCGGTAAATGACATAGTGTTATTGAAAAATTTTCCGGCAGAGGCATGATAACTGAATTCGCTATAATAGCCATATTTGATGGTTTGGTTGATTTTAAATTGTAAGAAATCAAAATGTGAAGTGCTGCCGAAAATATCAGGAATACCTTTCTTCCAACTTAAACCAAGCGTAGGATAATCGGAATAGAGCATAATTTTTTGATTTCCTTTTTTTCGATAATAATATTCAGGCGTATATTCCAACCCTACATCAAGCAACATAGCACGATTGTTGGCTAATAACAAGGGACTATCCTCCACGTCTATATTTCGTGGGGTATTACTCCGGTAATCACGTGTGCCGGTATAAAAAAACGAGAAATCGCTATTGTTGCTAAGTTCATGCCGGTCGCTCCACTGTAGGGCGGTGAATAATTCCAAGCCATTGATGAGGTCAATACGATGCGTCAGGCGCAGATAATTGTCATGGTAGAAGTTGGCATAGTTCACGCGAAAGTATAGTGACGAACACATATTCACGTAGCCTACGCCGTTTTCTCCTGCAAAATCTTTGCTGTTTTGTCCGCCTTCCACCTTCCAATAAGCGCGGCGCTCCGGATTATAAAAATGTGAAAAGGATGTGTTCCAAAGTAGCACCTGGCGACTGAAGGCCCACCTTACATCACCTTCCAGTTGCCGGCGTTTATCGGATTTTTCATAGTGTTTTTGTATCTCTCCGGATACTCCATAAACAAAGCCATCAACAGTATTGAAATCTAAATTCCACATGTCCAATAAACCACTGAACTTAACGGTTAATTCTTTTTTAGGATGATTGGTGGTGGGTAAAAGAACAATTTTAGCCCAACTGTTTTTCTTTTGTACTGTTTTCCCGGAACTGTCGCGAGGATTAACCTTTATGATAGAATCATATTTTTGGTAGGTAAGCATTTCTTCAGAAGCCAAAGGAATGGGGCGTAAATTTTTAAATAAGGCAGTATCATTACGTACCATGTTACTATCTTTTTCTACCGTATAACGGCGAGTTACTTCCAGTGATTTTGCTTTTTTTGTTTTTGTGGATTTCTTTACAGTGTCAACCATATTGCTTGCCTTAGCTATGTTTTGTTTGGTGTCTACTGATAAATATTTAATGGACGCAGACATAGTGCCGTTAGCTTTTACACCGAATGCATTAACATTTATTTCCATATTGTATGACACCGGTAATAAAATATTGGGTTCTACTTCACCATAGTTTTGGCTTATATGTAAGTTGCCGAAGGATGTTTCCTGTGATAATTCTGCATTATAAATATTCCATGTTTTATCAATGACATAGAGGTAGCCCGAGAACAGGTCATTGCTTTTGCGCCGGGGAATAACCTTTATTTTATTGACTATTTTCCCATCAATAACATTGTCGCCTTCATATACAAATTTGTAGTTGGAGAAAGCCACAGCGGCCAAAGGTAGGGAAGGAGAGAGGCCATAGATGTTGAAACGGGCCATGCTGATATTGAGGTCGTTTTCATTTATCCCAAAACTAGACAAGTCAATGGAAACCCCGTTTATTACAGATTTGACTTTTTGGGTATATTGGTCGGGGCCGGTAAAATTTACTTCATTGATACTTTCCTGTATCATGGTTGTTCCGGTGAATTTTTGGCGTTCGGATTTCTTCATGGCCATAGCAGCAATGCCTTTTATCTCCTCTATCTTCATTTTTGTTTTGAGATACACATCGGCCTTGTAATTGTTCACAACATTGCGATAATAAGGCGCCATCTTAATAGCTTGGCGCATGATGGCATAAGCAGGGTCTTCCCCTTTGGAAGATATTAATATGCTACGCAATTCGTATGTTCTTACGAGTGTGTCTTGCGATAATATTACCGTTGAAGGGAGAAAGCAGAAGAGTAAGAATTGAAAAAAGTAGCGGGCTGTCGGCATATATTAGGCGTAATTTTATATCTTTGTAGGTTTAAACAGAACAAAGATAATAAATATATTACTATGACAACCAAAAAAGTCCGTGTCCGTTTTGCCCCAAGCCCCACCGGCCCATTACACATGGGTGGTGTGCGTACAGCTTTGTATAACTACTTATTTGCTCGTCGTCATGGCGGTGATTTTTTATTGCGAATTGAGGATACAGACAGCGGCCGTTTTGTCCCCGGGGCAGAGGAATATATCATAGAAGCTTTGAAATGGTGTGGTATTGAGCCCAATGAAGGCTTAACAGCTGATGGCAAGGTGGTGATGGATGCGAACAATCCGGAGGCCTGCTACCGGCAGTCCGCCCGTAAGCCTATTTACAGAAAATATGCAGAAGAATTAATTGCCGCAGGCCATGCTTATTACGCCTTTGATACATCGGAGGCGCTAGACGCTTTGCGTAAGGAGGCGGAGGCCAGGAAAGAAACTTTTATTTATAATCATACGATCAGGGAACATCTGCAGACCTCACTTTCTTTATCGACGGAAGAAGTGGATGAGCGTTTGAGAACGGAAAAGCACTGGGTAGTACGATTCAAAATGCCGGAGAACCGGGAGGTGCACATGCATGACTTGATACGAGGCGAGGTAAAAGTGAATACATCAACCTTAGATGATAAGGTTTTGTGGAAAGCTGCTGACGAATTACCCACCTATCATTTGGCCAATATTGTTGATGACCATTTGATGAATATCTCGCATGTAATACGGGGCGAAGAATGGTTGCCTTCATTGCCCTTACATTATTTACTGTATGAGGCTTTTGGGTGGACGGCCACACAGCCCGAATTTGCCCATCTTTCTTTATTGTTGAAACCGGACGGCAAAGGCAAGTTGAGTAAACGAGATGGTGACAGGTTAGGGTTCCCCGTATTTCCTTTGGCGTGGAAAGATCCGGTTAGCGGCGAGACTTCCAGAGGCTATCGTGAGGACGGATACTTTCCGGAGGCCTTTGTCAATTTATTAGCCTTGCTGGGTTGGAATCCCGGCACGGAGCAGGAATTATTCGCTTTGGACGAATTGGTAAATACTTTTACTTTGGAAAGGGTGGTTAAATCAGGGGCAAAATTTAATCCTGAAAAAGCCCAATGGTTTAATCAGCAGTATTTGCGGCAAAAATCGGATATTGACTTGGCAAAGTTGTATCGTTCTGATTTAGAGAATAGAAAAATTGTTTATGATGAAGAATATGTAGCTAAAGTCTGTAGTTTTATTAAGGACCGCTCCACTTTTGTACATGATTTTTGGGAACAATCGGCTTATTTTTTCATAGCGCCAACAGCTTATGATGAAAAGGCGATGCAGAAATATTGGAAGCCGGAAACTCCTGCATTGATGTCGCAACTTTCTGATTTTCTTTCCACTATAGATGATTTCACAAAAGAAAACACGGAACATCTTGTTCATCAATGGATTTTGGATAAAGGCTTGAATATGGGTGCGGTGATGAATGCGTTTAGGATCAGTATAGTAGGAGCTTCTAAAGGTCCGGGAATGTTTGATATCATCGCCTTACTGGGAAAAACAGAGACTTTAAAGCGCCTAAGCGCCTTGTTGTAGAATTTTTTTTATTATCTTTGTCAATTGTACTTATGAAGATTAAATATATGAACGCTTTGACACGTAGTATTTTATTAACTTTTACGTTTTGTTTAATGGTTGTAGTCTTGCCTGCCCAGCAGGTGAAATTCGACCGGAATAATTTCCCGGGAAAAGAAAATGAACTTTCTCAGGCATTAAAGGATATTGCCCAAGGGGAAGATTTATTTTTTGAGGCTGAATCTAAGCTGATGGGAAAAGGTCTTGACCTGCGCTATATTTCGGAAGTGAAACAAACGATAAAAGAGGCTTTAGTGTTCTTTACTAAGGCTTATGATTTTAATCCGAAGAGTGCTCAATTGAATTTGATGATAGGTAAATGTTACCTGTATCTTGATAATGCGGGACAATCATTGAAATATCTTCAAGAGGCCAAATCTTTAGAGGAACAAGTTAAAGACGTCGATTTTCTTATAGGCTGGAGCTACCAGTTGTCCGGAAATTTGCAAAAAGCGATTTTATCATACGACTTGGCTATGAAGCGTAGTGGTTCACTGTCCACTACTAATACCGTAGCTGCCAAATTGAAAGAGTGCAAATATGCTCAAACAATGATGGATGATGCCATGGATGTTCCTGTAGATAATTTAATGTCTTTGAATACGCCTGATGCAGAATATTTACCCATCGTTTTAGATGTGGACAAATATCTTTTCTTTGAGCGTTATACAGGTAATAAAATATCTCTTTATGTTTCGGAGCGAAATGCTGATGGATGGGGGGCTCCCGTTGCAACCGGTCAAACAATTAATGTTCCGGCATCAGCCGTGCTAACAGAGGTAGAGTTACTGTCATCAAAGGGTGAGCCGATAGTTAAAAAGTGGTTTGCAGTTAATGATGATCCCCGTCATACCTCTTCTCGTTATGCCATAGTGGCTAATCTTACTGCCGATGGAAACACGGCTTACTTCTCCAGTAACCGTTATTCCGGTTTCGGCGGATTTGATATTTTCACTACTCAACGGAACAAGAAAGGAGAATGGGAGCGTCCGCGTAATATCGGTGATGCTATTAACACTCCGGGCGATGAGTATGGTGTGGCTATCTCTCCTGACGGAAAAACAGTATATTTTAGTTCTAATGGTTATCCTTCTATGGGAGGCTATGATATCTTCAAATCAACATTTGATGGCAAACGTTGGAGTAAACCTGAAAATATCGGTTATCCGATAAACGGCATGGGCAATGACATCTTGTATTCCGTATCTACAGACGGTAATCGTTTGTATTTTTCATCAATTCGTGAAAAAGGGAAAGGTGATTATGATCTTTATGCTGCCAATTTTGTTCCGGGAGTGATGCCATCTATAGAAAAAGAATCTCAAGAGAAGATTATTCTTACGGCCAATGAAGAGAAGCCCACAGCAGCCCCTGTTGTTGTGATGGAACAAACGGAACCGGCACCGGTTCCGGTGTCTGAAGATCAAAGGGTACAATATCCTGCGTCACTTCGTGGCTTTGTTACGGATAACGATTCCTATCTCCCTATTAGTACATCATTGAAGTTATTTGATGTAAAAAACAGAATAGAAGAAGATATAGAAACAGATAACAAAGGGATGTTCCAGACAACGTTGACGGCTGGAAACACCTATAAATTAACCGTTGAGCAAAAAGGATATAAACCCTATACGGAAGAATTTACCGTAGATGCCCAATCGGGACAAAAATTGTCTAAATATATTAAATTGGAACTGCAACACACAGCTAATACAACGAGTGAGGTTGCTGTAGTTGAGGTACAACCTGTAACTCCTGAAACTGCTGAACAAGAAGAAAAATACGAGGAGATTCTTGTATTGTCGCCACTGGGAATAGTAGAGGATCAGGAAGAGGAAAAAGAGACAGAGACACAAGCGGCTATGAATAGAGAACATCCTGTTACTTTTAGCGGTTTATTATCAGACAGCCGCACTTTCCAACCGGTAGTGTCGGCTATCTTCAAAATAACCAATAAGGGTACGGAAGATCAGCAAATTGTTTATACAGATGCCAAGGGTATGTATTCATTCACCGTGGCATCAGGTAATACCTATGCAGTACAAGTGGAAGCGGCCGGATATCAGAAATTCACCGATGAAATTGTAGTAGCCGTTGATGCAGAAAGTAAAGTTCCTCGTCAAATGCAATTAGCCGCCTTGGCGGAAACACCGGCAGAAGTAAAACCTGCAGCACCGGAAGTGAAACGTACAGCCATGCTGTCCGGAGATATTGTAGACCAAAGTGCACAGCCCATAGCCAATATTGCTATAAAATTCACAAATAAAAATACTCAAGACACAATTACTACAACTACTGATGCCGGCGGAGCATATGCTGTAACATTGCCGGTAGGGGTAGCTTATGAAGTGGCATTACTGTCCAATGAATATGAAAATTACAACGAAGATATAAATATCCCTACGGAGTCAATGCAACGTATAGCTAAGGATTTCCGTTTGACTTCACTGGCCGGGTTAGCAGCTCAAAATCCGGTGGAGGTGGAAGAGCCTGTGGCTGAACCCGCCGCTCCTGTTGTAGCAGTGGCAGAAGCCCAACAGCCGGAGCCTGTTGTTGAACCTGCCGTTGAACCGGTTAAGGAAGAGCCTGCACCTGTTGTTGAGCCTGTAAAAGAAGAACCTGCTCCTGCGCCTGTAGTAGAAGAACCCGCCCCTGAGCCTGTTAAAGAAGAACCTCAACCGGTAGTGGTGGTGGAAGAGCCGGTAGCAGTTGTAGCTCCTGTTGTAACAGTGGCTGAAGTCCAACAGCCGGAGCCTGTTGTTGAGCCTGTTGTTGAACCGGTTAAGGAAGAGCCTGCACCTGCTGTTGAGCCTGTAAAAGAGGAGCCTGCTCCTGCACCTGTAGTAGAAGAACCCGCTCCTGCTCCTGTGACAGAAGAACCCACACCTGAGCCCGTTAAAGAAGAGCCTCAACCGGTAGTAGTGGTGGAAGAGCCTGTAGCAGTTGTTGTAGCTCCTGTTGTAACAGTGGCTGAAGCCCAACAGCCGGAGCCTGTTGTTGAGCCTGTTGTTGAACCTGTTGTGGAGCCGGTTAATGAAGAACTTGCACCTGCTGTTGAGCCTGTAAAAGAGGAGCCTGCTCCTGCACCTGTAGTAGAAGAGCCTGCAGCTCCTGTTGCTAAACCCACAGTGGCTCCTGCCGATAACCAAATAGTATTGGCCGGCACTGTTACCGGAAAATCAAAACAAGCAGTGAAAGCTACAGTTACGATAACTGATATAACCCGTGGTATTACACAAACGGCTACACTTGATAATAAAGGCGCTTTCCGCGAAACATTATTGAAAGGCTCCGACTATACCATAGTAGTGAAAGCTGATGGTTATCAAAGCTGGGTGAAAGATATTTCTTCATTTGATCAAGATAAAAACATCAACTGTCCTGTAAATTTGAAAGCAGTGGAAGGAACGCTGCTGGCCACTTTGCAGTTTGATTTTGATCGTTCGTCAATGAACCCGGAAAGTGCACAAGCCTTAAATACAATGATTAGTCAATTGAACGGAAAATCAATCCAAATTTATAGCTATACGGATAATAATGGTGGTGATGGTTATAATACCCGTCTCGCTGACCGTCGTTTGAAAACGATCCTCTCCTACCTTAAAGTGAAAGGTGTTGATGGAAGCAAAATAAAAACATTGTCTTTGGCTACGGATGCTCCTGTATCAACCAACTTGACAGTGAGCGGACGTAAGGCGAATAACCGTATAGAGATTTGGAGTAAATAAAAAAGTAATGAGTGAACAAAAAGTAAAAGTAGGTATTACCCATGGAGATATTAACGGTATCGGCTATGAAATAATATTAAAAACATTGTCCGATAATCGCATTAATGACTTCTGTATTCCCATTATTTACGGTTCTTCACGAGTAGCGTCTTTTTATCGTAAACAGTTATCTTTTGCTGAAAATTTTAATATAAACAATATTAATACAGCAGCCGAAGCTCACTCTAAAAGAGTCAATATGATAAACTGCGTACCGGAAGAGGTACGCGTTGAACCGGGTAAGGCAACGGAAGAATCAGCCCATGCCGCCTTACTATCATTGGAAGCAGCGGTAGCCGATTTAAAAGCAGGCAAAATAGATGTGTTGGTGACTTCACCATTCAATAAGCACAGTATGCAGAATGAGAAATTTAATTTCCCGGGGCATACGGAATATCTTTCAGCTGCTTTTGAAACAAAAGAACATTTGATGTTGCTGGTGAATGATAATTTAAAAGTAGGAGTAGTGACGGGACACCAACCCTTAGCCAAGGTTCCTGCTTGTCTTACCAGTGAGAGTATATTATCAAAATTACAATTGCTGAATAAATCATTGATTCGTGATTTTGCTATTCGCAAGCCACGTATTGCGGTGTTGGGCTTAAATCCTCATGCCGGAGATAATGGCTTGTTGGGTAAAGAAGAAGAAGAAATTATTGCACCGGCCATTGCTGAGGCTAACAAAAAAAATATATTAGCCTTTGGCCCCTATCCTGCAGATGGTTTCTTTGGTGCGGCTTCTTACCGCCGTTTTGATGCTATCTTGGCCATGTATCATGATCAGGGATTGGCTCCGTTCAAGGCTTTGGCCTTTAATGATGGTGTGAACTATACGGCCGGATTACCTTATGTGCGCACTTCTCCTGCACATGGTGTAGGTTATGATATTGCAGGAGCGGATAAAGCCTCGCCCGATTCATTCAGAGCGGCACTCTACGCAGCTTGTGATATATTCAATAATCGCAAACAATACGCAGAACTTACTTCCAATCCGCTAAAACCCGTTGATGTAGAAAATTTGTAGTGTGATGGCCGATATTGTGATATATACCGATGGGGCAGCGTCGGGTAATCCCGGTCCCGGTGGCTATGGCACTATCCTTACTTGTGGAGCTCACTATAAAGAACTCTCCGGAGGCTATGCGCATACTACCAATAATCGCATGGAGCTGTTGGCCGTCATCGTAGGCCTTGAAGCCCTGAAAGAAGAAAATAGCAATGTTATGGTATATAGTGATTCTACCTATGTGGTGAATGCTATAGCAAAAGAATGGCTTTTTGATTGGGAAAGGAAAAATTTTCAAGGGAAGAAAAATGTCGATTTATGGAAACGCTTTTTACGTATATATCGTAAGCACAAGGTGAAAATGCATTGGGTGAAGGGGCATGCCGGCCACCCGATGAATGAACGTTGCGATGCATTGGCTGTAGCTGCCTCTAATCAACCTTCTTTGCCTAAAGATACAGCTTACCTTTCACAAGTACAGGATAATAATATGTTTGATTGAGTATTATGAACCGGACAACTGATTTTCTAGTTATTGGTACGGGTATTGCCGGATTGAGCTTTGCCCTTAAGGTTGCAGACAAGGCTAAAGTGGTGGTGGTTTGTAAATCGTCGGTTGATGAAACAAACACCTCTTTTGCCCAAGGCGGTATTGCCTCTGTAATGTATGACCCTGATAACTTTGAAAAGCATGTGCAGGATACGCTTGTTTGTGGCGATGGAATGTGTGATGAAGAGGTGGTACGTATGGTGGTGGCTTCGGCTCCTCAGCAGATCAAACAATTGGTGCAGTGGGGGGTAAAATTTGACCGTAGTGCTACCGGCGAATATGATTTGGCGCGTGAAGGGGGCCATTCCGAGCATCGCATATTACATCATAAAGATAATACAGGCGAAGCAATAGAGCAGGCGCTAATAAAACAGATCAAGAAACACCCCAATATCCAATTACTGGAACATCATTTTGCAGTGGACTTGCTTACACAGCATCATTTGGGAAAAGAGGTGCGCCGCCGCGACGGTAATATTGAATGTTATGGCGCTTATATTCTCAATTTAAAAACACAAGAAGTGTACACCTTCTTGTCCCGCGCCACCATTGTGGCTACCGGTGGTCTGGGTAACCTCTATCATACTACCACTAACCCGCCTATTGCTACCGGCGATGGAGTGGCTATGATTTCCAGGGCTAAGGGAGAAGTTCAAAACATGGGATTTATACAATTTCACCCCACTTCTTTATATAACCCGGGAGAGCGGCCTTCATTCCTGATTTCTGAGGCTATGCGTGGTTTTGGGGCTGTTTTGCGCACACAAAAAGGGGATGATTTGATGGAGAAGTATGATACACGCGGATCACTGGCTCCTCGTGACATAGTAGCTCGCGCCATTGACAATGAAATGAAGTTGAGCGGGCATGATTTTGTATATCTTGATGTGACCCATAAACCGGCTGATGATATTAAGGATCACTTCCCCAATATTTATAAAAAGTGTTTGAGCCTCGACATAGATATTACCAAGGATATGATTCCTGTGGTGCCTGCAGCCCATTATTCCTGCGGAGGCGTGAAGGTTGATAGGAATGGGCAGAGTTCTATTCATAGGGCTTATGTCTTAGGTGAAACCTCTTCAACCGGCTTGCATGGAGCAAACAGGCTGGCTTCCAATTCTTTAATTGAGGCTGTGGTATATGCCCACAATGCGGCAGTACATTGTTTGGAACACATGAATGCGTATGCCGTTCAAACCGGTATTCCCGACTGGGATTATGGTGGTACTGCCCATACCGAAGAAATGGTGCTTATTACGCAGAATTACAAGGAGATGCAGCAAATTATGAGTAATTATGTGGGTATTGTGCGTTCTAATTTGCGCTTAAACAGGGCGCTTGACCGTTTGGAAATTATATTTAAAGAAACAGAAGAGCTTTACCGCAAGTCTATTTTAACCCAGAGTTTATGTGAGTTGCGTAATATGATCAAAGTCTCTTACCTTATTATACGTGCCGCTCAGGAGATGCGAGAGAGCAGGGGGCTACATTACAGCCTTGATTATCCTGTGAGGAGATAAACCGGATAACACACACCCACCTATATGAAAAAATACATCTATATTTTAGCCCTATTCTTTCTCGGGGCTTGTTCCCACTTTTCGGAGGAGGCCGTTCGTTATTTAGTGAAGGCGGAGATGCTGATGGAAACACAGCCTGACAGTGCCATGCAGGTTTTGCGCGCTATTCCGGAGCCGGCAAAGCTGGCCAAAGAGCAGCTAGCCAGGTACGCTTTGTTATACACTATGCTGCAAGACCGTCTATTTGAGCCGCTTACTTCCGACAGTTTAATAAATATAGCCATAAATTTTTATGGTGCTAATGCAGAACGCTATCATGTGGAATCATTGAAAGCCCGTTACTGTTTAGGCAGGGTATGTGAAGAGATGCATAAAGAGGAGGAAGCTATGGATATCTATGTCCGCTTGGAGCCGGAACTGGAGACCTTGAGTAATTATAATTTGCTTGGTCTCTTAAATAGTAGAATGGCAATATTATTTAGATTCCAAAATTTAATAGAACATTCTGTATACCACAACCATAAATCAGTTCACTATTTTAAGCAGGCCAAGGATATACGAAGGGAAGGCTATATCTTATCCAATATAGGGTATGATTATTTGTACTTAAAACAATATGATAGTACAGTGGTCTATTGTCAGGAAGCTAGAACTATAGCCAAACAAATTAATGATACCTTACTCTTATCTCAATCATTAATGCATTTAGGCATGGCCTATAATTTTTTGGATAAGCCGGAGGCGGTGAAATTATATTTATTAGAGGCAGCTAATTATGAAAAGAAAGAGCGTAAATTGGTACAGGTCTATAATTATTTGGCAGGGGCTTATTTGCAAACCCATCAGTATGAAATGGCTACCTTTTATGCTAAACAAGCCTTGGAAATAAGTGAGAAAAATAATTATGCTTATGGTATGGGCACTGCTTATTGGTATTTGTACTCCTTGGCAATGGAGGAGCGCTCATTAACCTCAGCATTAGATTATTATCAAAGTTATTCGCGATACAAAGATTCTGTTTCAGTACAAGAGGCTCGAAATAATATTTTTGCCGTGCAGGAAAAATACAGGGTGGAGGAATTAAGGGCCGAGAATATGCGCTTAAGGGCTGACAGAGAGGGAGAACGATGGGTGCAGACGATGGCGGTGGCGCTTATTGCTATTCTTTTTATGTTTGTGATGTTGATCAAGGCCTGGCAGGAACAAAAATTATTGAAACAAAAGGAATTATTACGGCAAAAGGAAAGTAGGCTGAAGGAGTTCTTATTGAAGCGCTTAGATGTATCAAAAGAAATTGTTACCATTATGCAAACCCCCTTGGGCGACCCTGAAAAACTGCAGGCGAAATTAAAATCGTTGATAGATAGCTTAAGCTTTAATTTAAGCGATCAAGAAGAATTGATAATTGCTGTAAATGAATTGTTTAATGGCTTTGCAGATAAATTAAAAGCGGCTTATCCCCAACTTACGGCTGACGAGTTGCAATTGTGTTGCATGATACGTTCCGGCTTTGATTCCGGATTGATATCCACGGCATTAGGGGTGAATTTTGAAACTATTTATAAGAAACGTTCGCGCCTGCGCAAGAAGATAGGCTTGGACAGGGACGAGGACTTTGAATCCTTCCTCCAAAAATTCTAAAAAAACCGCCTTATCAAAAGTTAAAACACCCCCTCGGCAGATCAAAAATACTCTTGTCCATACTATTCTCACATTTAAAAATATAATATTCTTATTTTCAGCATCTTTAAAAATGCTTGTCCATATCGTTTTCGCCCTTGTCCATGAACAACCGGAGCTTTTTTGGCCTTACTTTGTGCCATCAAAAACGATAAAACAAACATTTGTAAAGTATGAAAAAAATGATTCGCTTGTCCCTGCCTCTTGTAGCCCTTGCTTTAGTAACCGTAATGCCCGCAAAGGCCGACGGTCCTTTAATTGATCCCGGTGCCTCAGAAGGTCCTCGATACAATGGTACCCGCATTATGCCGGTAACTATAGAGCAAACAGGAGATGTGGTCACCGTAATGTTTAATATTCCTACCGGCGTGGTAACCGTGAATGTTACTGACGCTGAGGGTACTTTGATTAATACGCAAACAATTGACACCTTTAATATTCCGTTCATAAATTTCTTCCTTACCGAGGAAGGCTGGAGGCCCGGTTCCTACACAATTACTGTTGAAGGTTTGTGTAGCCGCACAATTGCGGTAGAGTAGTAATACCTGCACCGGAAACACCGGCGCGCTGGAAATTGCGCCGGTGTTTATCCTTCCAATCTGAAAAAAGAATTTTGCCGGAGTAAGAAAATGAGTATTTTGTTTTTTGAGAAAATACGTAAACAAAAATTAAGGTGCATATTATGGTTTTAGTGTGCATACTCAGGGTTTTTAAACCTCCGCTTACTCTTTGTGCAAAAACAACATTATTAAGAAACACAATACCTAATAATATTCCGTCTAAAAGACAAAAGGCCGTTCGAAAGACGGCCTTTGTTGATTTGTGAAAAAATGGTTGTATCTTTGTTAAACGTATGCAATTAATTAACAATGTATTAAGAAAGAGGAAATGGCATTATATATGGCTATTGTGCTTGTTACTGCTCTCCATTCCCTCTTTTTCCCAGTCTTACCCCGTTCATGCTTCCATTCAGTTAATTCCTCCTTACAGTTTATATCTCACCGACTACTACTCCCTTTCCCGGGAGAAGATGGTCATTACCTTACTTAACCGCGACTTGGCCCCTCCCTCGTTGGAGGTGCGGCTGCGGTTGAGCATCACTTGCGGCAGCGCCGCCGTGGTCACCAAAGACGTAGCCACCCTTCCTACCTTCACCCTGGAGCCCGGCATTCCCTTGCGCCTGAGTGGTGACGATTTAGCCCCTTTCCTTGCCCGCAATAACCTTTCCGGCTCTCTTCCTTCCGGCCGTTTGCCCGAGGGGCAGGCTCACTTCTGCGTTGAGGTTTTG
>JAVBSQ010000006.1:0-5919 GCA_031556695.1 Bacteroidales bacterium
TGAATCGGGGTGTAGCGCAGTTGGCTAGCGCACTTGCATGGGGTGCAAGGGGTCGTGTGTTCGAGTCACATCACTCCGACAGAAAGAAAAGCCTGTAACAATTTGTTACAGGCTTTTTTATATACATTTATTTATGAAAACACAGAAGAAAAAACGACAAATCCCCCACACTTATGTCATCATATTCTTTATAGTGCTGGCTGCTACGGTAATGACCTGGCTGATTCCTGCCGGAGAATATGATCGCACGCAAAAAGTGATGGAAACCGGTTCCGTACGCACTGTCGTAGTGCCTGACTCATACCACTGGGTAGAACAGTCCCCACAAACTTGGCAGCTCTTCTCCTCCTTCTTTCAAGGCTTTGTCAACCAGTCCGGCATCGTCATGTTCATCCTCCTCATTGGTGGTGCCTTTTGGATACTTAACGCCTCACGTTCCATCGACGCCGGCATACTCTCTTTCCTAAATTTCACTTCTAAATTTGAACACCATCGCTTACTTAAGAAAATAGGCATTAATAATGTAGTGATGCTGCTTATCATGACGATGTTCAGCCTATTCGGGGCAGTGTTCGGCATGAGTGAAGAAACGATAGCTTTTGTGATCATCATTGTGCCGTTAGCTATCTCCATGGGTTATGATTCCATCACGGGTATTTGTTTAGTGTATGTGGCGGCGCATATAGGCTTCGCGGGTGCTATCCTGAATCCCTTTACTATAGGTATAGCGCAACAAATGGCCGACCTGCCCTTGTTTTCAGGCATTGGCTACCGTATATTTTGTTGGATAGTGATAAATACTGTCGGCTTCTCCATCATTTTATGGTGGGCGGCTAAGGTGAAAAAAAATCCGCAGTTATCACCGATGTATCAGCTAGATGAATATTGGCGGCAACATCATGATGTGAATAAGATGAATATTGAGTACAAGAAAACCCGCTCTTCGTTTCTATCATTCGCTTTGGTGACGGTAGCTTTAGTAGCGTTTTCTTGCATATATCCTCTTTCAGCCATGCAGATTGGGAACACTACATTTGAATTTCCGGCTATACCGCTGGGAGCTGTGTTGTTTGTACTATTTGCCTTGTTGGGACTGCGTAAAAGCCATCATTTTTATAACTTATCCCTGCTCTTTGCCACCATCTGGTTTTTGATTATAGGTGTTATGGGGCACGGCTGGTATGTGAAGGAGATAGGTACTCTGTTTTTTGTGATGGGCTTGATGGCGGGCATTGCAGCCGGTAACTCACCCAATGAGATTACCAAACTGCAACTCGACGGCATGAGAGATATTCTTTCCGCCGCAATGGTGGTGGGCCTGGCAGGTGGTACTATAGTAGTGCTGCAGGACGGGAAGGTGATTGATACAATTATGTACAGCCTGTCGGGCGCCATGAATGAGATGGGTAAGGCGGGCTCTATCGGTGTCATGTATCTGATACAAACAGGACTGAATATTATTATTCCTTCAGGGTCAGCCAAGGCTGCGCTCACCATGCCCATAATGGCGCCTTTCGCTGATCTCATACACATTTCACGGCAGGCTATGGTGATGGCTTTTCAGTTTGGTGATGGATTTACCAATATGATCACCCCCACTTCCGGAGTCCTGATCGGCTGCTTGGGTGTGGCCCGCATACCATATGAAAAATGGTTTGGCTGGGTGTGGAAAATGATACTTGTTTTTATTGTACTGGGCTTCCTTTTATTACTGCCAACTATTTACATGAATCTTAGCGGGTTCTAAAATTTTTAGAGGCACACTTGCATATAGTGATAATTTTATTTATTATATTTGCACAAAATGCCTTTAAATTTATGGACTTTTCGTTAACTAAAGAACAGACTTTATTTCTGCAAATGATTAGGGAATTTGCGCTTAAAGAGGTGAAACCTCTTGCTGCCGGAATAGATGAAGAAGAACGTTTCCCTGAGGAAACTGTGCAGAAAATGGGCCACATGGGCCTGATGGGTATTCCTTTTCCAGTGGAATATGGTGGAGCCGGAGGAAATAATATACTATATTCTATGGCTGTGGAAGAACTCTCACGTGTCTGCGGAACAACCGGCGTAATTCTGTCCGCCCATTCCTCATTATGTGTGGCACCTATTTACGAATACGGCACGGAAGAGCAGAAGAAAAAATATATGCCTAAGCTATGCTCCGGCGAATGGTTAGGTGCCTTTGGCCTCACCGAACCAAATGCCGGTACCGATGCAGCCGCACAACAAACGACCGCATTGTTAGATGGCGACAACTATGTTTTGAACGGCTCAAAAATATTTATTACCAATGCAGGCTATGCCCATGTATATATTGTGATGGCCATGACCGATAAATCGCTCGGAACACGCGGTATTTCTGCTTTTATTGTGGAACGTGATACTCCGGGTTTCTCGATCGGGAAGAAAGAAAAGAAGTTGGGTATCCGTGGTTCTGCTACCTGCGAACTGATATTTGAAAATTGCCGTATTCCCAAAGAAAACTTGTTGGGAAAATTAGGTGGCGGTTTTGGGGTGGCTATGAAAACGCTCGACGGCGGCCGTATTGGTATTGCTGCACAAGCGCTGGGAATAGCACAAGGCGCGATGGATGAAACCGTGAAATACGTAAAAGAACGTAAGCAATTTGGTAAGGCTCTCGGACAATTCCAAAACACACAGTTTCAGCTGGCTGATCTTGATGTCAAGATTGAGGCGTCACGCTGGCTTGTGCGTATAGCCGCCAGCAAGAAAGATAAAAAAGAAAACTATTCGGTTGACGCTGCCCGTGCAAAACTCTTTGCTGCGGAAACAGCAATGGAAATGACCAATAAAGCCGTGCAGTTTCATGGCGGATATGGTTATATGCGCGAATATCCCGTGGAGCGCATGATGCGCGATGCTAAAATTACTGAAATTTATGAAGGTACCTCCGAAGTACAACGGATGGTAATCGCTTCAGCATTATTAAAGTAAGAAATCTCCCACAGATTTCACAGATCTACACGGATAAATACAAAAATCTGCGTTATCTGTGAGATCTGTGGGAAAATATAAGATTTATGAAAATTATCGTTTGTATCAAACAAGTTCCTAACACTACGGAAATAAAGATTAATCCTGAAACAGGAACCATGATTCGTGAGGGCGTGCCCAGTATCATGAACCCCGACGACAAGGGTGGGTTGGAGATGGCCTTGCAATTGAAAGATAAGTTCGGCGCACACATTACTGTGATTACCATGGGGCCACCGCAGGCTGATGATACATTGCGTGAGGCCTTAGCCATGGGGGCTGACCGTGCCATTTTGCTCACCGACCGTAAATTTGCAGGAGCCGATACACTGGCCACCTCTAACGCTTTAGCCGGGGCCTTGCGTGTGCTGGACTTCGACTTGCTAATTACCGGCCGCCAAGCTATTGATGGTGATACTGCACAGGTAGGCCCGCAAATAGCCGAACTACTTGATCTTCCGCAAGTAAGCTATGTGGAGGACTTGCACTATACAAGTCCTAAAACATTTACCATAAAAAAACATACCGAAGAAGGATATCAGATACTGGAGGTGGAAGCACCTTGTCTTATTACCGTTTTGGCCACTGCCAACAAAGCCCGCTACATGCATGTGGCAGGCATTGTACAGGCCTACAAGCGCGATGTGGAAGTATGGGGATTTGACAATATTAAAGTCGAAGAAAGTAAACTTGGCTTGAAAGGCTCACCCACCCGTGTGGCCAAAGCCTTTACCAAAGGCTCTAAAGCAGCAGGACAGGTGCATGAAGTGTCGCCCGCCGAAGCTGTGGATATTATCATGGAAAAATTACAAGAAAAATTTCTTATCTGATCATGGACAAATCGCAATACAAAAATATTTTCGTTTTCATCGAACAACGTGAAGGTGTTATTCAAAATGTTTCGCTGGAACTCTTGGGTAAGGCCCATGAATTGGCTGCCCGCCTCAATGAGAAAGTGGTGGCGGTGCTGCCGGGATATAAAATAGCAGCTAAAGCACAGGAGTTGATCTCTTATGGTGCTGACATTGTATTATGTGCCGATGCTCCGGAGTTGGAGCATTATATCACAGAGCCTTATACACAGGCCGTGACACAAATCATCAACGACTATAAGCCTTCCGCCTTATTGATTGGAGCCACTACCATAGGCCGTGATCTGGGACCCCGTTTGTCCGCACGCGTAGGCACAGGGTTGACAGCCGACTGTACCGGCTTGGATATCTCTGAAGAACGTGATTTGATGATGACCCGTCCCGCTTTTGGTGGTAACCTTATGGCGACTATCCTCTGCAAGGAACATCGCCCGCAGATGTCCACCGTGCGCCCCGGAGTGATGCTTAAAATGCAGCCGGACACTTCACGCAAGGGAAATGTAGAAGAGGTAAAAGTGAAATTTGACCCCTCTAAATTCAAGGTGAAAATAAAAGAAACCGTAAAGGAAATACATAACCGTATTGATATCACCGATGCTAAGATATTAATCTCCGGAGGACGTGGTGTAGGCACTGTTGAGGGCTTTAATAAGCTACAGGAACTAGCCGCAACGGTGGGTGCTGAAGTCTCGGCTTCACGTGCCATGGTAGATGCCGGAGTGATTACCTATGACCGGCAGGTAGGGCAGACCGGTAAGACCGTGCGCCCCGACCTTTATTTTGCCTTGGGTATTTCAGGCGCCATACAGCATGTGGCAGGTATGGAAAGTGCCGACTATATTATTGCTATCAATAAAGATAAAACTGCCCCCATCTTCAATATTGCCGACTTGGGCATCGTAGGTGATGTCAACCAAATTGTTCCATTGCTTACGGAGCGGTTGAGAAATCCAAAAAAATGACTTTTTTCTTGCTTTTTTTGATATTTTCATTTAAATTTGCAGGAATAAGACCTTTTAATGAAACATATTAACTTTATATTTTCGAAAAGCTTGTCGTGGGACTCCCTAACAGTAGTCTACGGGGTTGCATTTTCGGATTTGAAACATGAAGTTTTTGATGTGCGCATGATTGCAAGGGATTAAGGTTTTCTTTTCAATCTATATTTCTATTTACCAATTTTAATTTGTTATGAATAAAGTTATAACAGCGGAGCAGGCTGTGGCAAAAATAAAGAGTGGTATGACGCTGATGGTGGGAGGTTTTCTTGCTAACGGCAGTTCCCATAAAATTTTAAACCTCTTATCACAGAGCGGGGTAAATGACCTCACACTCATTTGCAATGACACGGCTTATTTAGATAAGGCACACGGACAATTGATAGCCAACAAGCAGGTGCGTAAGGTGATCACCTCACATGTGGGCACTAATCCTGCCACTATTGAGCAGATGAACGCCGGAACCCTGGAGGTGGAATTTGTACCCCAAGGCACCTTGGCTGAACGTATACGCGCTGCCGGTGCGGGCTTGGGTGGTGTGCTTACGCCTACGGGACTGGGTACTTTGGTGGAACAAGGTAAGGAGAAAGTAACTGTTGATGGTAGAACATATCTTCTAGAGAAACCGCTACGTGCTGATATCGCTTTAATTGGTGCTACAGAGGGCGACCAAAGCGGCAACCTTATCTACAAAGCTACCTCACAGAATTTTAATCCCCTGATGGCAACCGCTGCCACTTTGGTTATTGCCGAAGTAGAACAGCTGCACAACACCGGCGCTTTCACTCCCGAAACCGTACATACCCCCGGCATTTTTGTGAATTTTATAGTTGGCTAAGTAACTAAGGAGAACATAATTCATAACTCATAAATATAAACATGAATAAAATTACTTCTTTAATCCGCCTCCGCATGGGCGCCCACGATGCGCACTACGGCGGCAATTTAGTCGATGGTGCAAAAATGCTGCAACTCTTCGGCGATGTAGCCACCGAATTATTGATTATTCATGATGGCGACGAAGGCTTGTTCTGCGCCTATGATAAAGTAGA
>JAVBSQ010000001.1:0-8795 GCA_031556695.1 Bacteroidales bacterium
ATATTTGCATAAAACATTGCAGGTATTAAAAATATATCTATATTTGCATAATACCAAAAGGTATAATACCAAAAGGGATTATGTGTAAATTATTAATTATGATTAACTTAAAGGACGAAAAATCACCTTTTTTATTCGGAAAAACCGTTGATGATACAGGCTTTATTAACCGGACAAAGGACATTGAATTGTTATGGTTAAATATGCGGAGCAGTATCAACACCATCTTACT
Organism: Bacteroidales bacterium; assembly: GCA_031556695.1. Lineage (GTDB taxonomy): Bacteria > Bacteroidota > Bacteroidia > Bacteroidales > UBA932 > UBA932. The sequence continues at coordinate 233 of JAVBSQ010000001.1, forward strand.
ATCACCTCGACGCTGGGGTAAATCATCATTAGTGAAACACATTGCCCACCTAAAAAGGAATGATAAAAATGTACGCTTCTGCTTTATTGATATGTTTGCCATTCGTGACGAGGCCGGATTTTATGAAGCATTAAGCAAAGCCTTGCTACAATCAACCTCCACGAAATGGGAAGACTGGGTCAACTCCTCCAAATCTTTTTTTAAACAAGTAATGCCAAAAATCAGTATGGGAATTGATCCTACACATGATTTTTCCATTAGTTTCGAGTGGGATGAAGTAGAAAAACATAAAGACGAAATCCTCAACCTTCCCGAACGGATTGCCCAAAAACACAAAGTACAACTCATTGTTTGTATTGATGAATTTCAAAACATACACAATTTTAATGACTCTGAAAGTTTTGAAAAATTGTTACGTTCCTATTGGCAACATCACAAGCATGTAAGCTATTGCCTATACGGCAGCAAGCGTACATTGATGGCTGACATCTTCAATAAAAAGAATCGCGCATTCTATCGTTTCGGAGACATCATTCAATTGGAAAAAATAGCCACAGAGCATTGGGTTCCTTTTATTGTAGAACAATTCAAAAAAACAGGTAAGAAAATCAGCCTTGAATTGGCCAAAGACATCGTTATCTTAATGAAAAACCACTCTTACTATGTACAACAGCTTTCGCATTATGTTTGGGCATATACTAGCAAAGAAGCCACTGACTACATCATTGAAGAAGCCCTTGTACGTATGCTACAGGTTAATCAGGCTTTCTATCAATATGAGGTGGAAAGCCTCAGTAATACGCAGGTTAACCTTATCAAAGCCATAGTTGATGGGGTTGAACAATTAACTGCCATGAAAACCATGCAACAATATAACATAGGCACACCTAGAAACATTTCTAAAAATATAAAGGCCTTAGAAAAACATGACTTTGTCGAAAAAATAGACAAAAAAGTTTTTCTGATCGATCCTGCCTTTGAACTCTGGTTCAGAAGGTTCTATATGGGAAAGAGGTGGTAAACCTTCTCTCTTATGCCCCTTTAAACACCAATGCAGTACCCATACCACCACCAATGCACAAAGATGCTAAGCCATAAGTAGCCTTGGCTCTCAACATTTCATGCACCAGCGACACCGTAATACGATTGCCTGACGCACCTATGGGATGACCCAAAGCGATGGCGCCGCCATTCACGTTGGTGCGCTGACGCAGCCATTCGCGCTCCACACCATGATCAACACAGAGCTGGTGCATCACGCCTATGGATTGGGCAGCAAAGGCCTCGTTCAGCTCCAACAACTGCATATCTGTTAATTTCAGATTGGCTTTCTTCAAAGCGTTGGCAATAGCCGGCACAGGACCCATTCCCATGATAGCAGGATCTACCCCACCTTGTCCCGTAGCTATAATTTCTACTAAGGGTGTCAGCTTATATCTCTTCACCGCTTCTTCTGAAGCAAGTAACACAAAGGAGGCGCCATCGTTCAATCCCGAGGCGTTTCCGGCAGTTACAGTCCCATCTTTTTTGAATGCCGGTTTCAAAGCTCCCAGCTTTTCGACCGAGGTGGCACGATTAGGAAACTCGTCGGTATCAAACTTTATTGTTTCTTTCCTTATTAGTATCTCCACCGGCACAATCTCATCTTTGAATTTACCGGTGTCCACCGCTGCAATAGCTTTCTGTTGTGAACCCCAACTGAACGAGTCTTGGGCTTCGCGGGAAATCGAATATTTCTCCGCTATATTTTCGGCTGTAATACCCATATGGTAATCTGCAAAGGCGTCGGTAAGGCCATCACAAACCATGTGATCAATAAACTTAAAATCGCCCATTTTTTGTCCGTTGCGCATGATTGCACCCGGAACCACAAAGCCGGCACCCGACATCACCTCCGTGCCACCGGCCAGAATTAAATGTGCATCTTCGGATTTTATATTTTGATAAGCATTGATAACACTCTTCATACCACTGCCGCAAATCATATTAAGCCCATATGCAGGAACGTTGTGCGGAATACCGGATTTCACCGCAGCCTGACGCGCTACGCCCTGCTTCTGCCCTGCCATCAAGATATTACCCACAATCACCTCGTCAATCACTGCGGGATCAATTTTTGTTTCAGCAAGAATGTTTTTAATTACAGGGACGCATAATTCCGCGGGTGATAAAGAGGCCAATGAGCCCATGAATTTACCAATAGCGGTGCGCTTAGCAGCTACAATATACACCTTCATAATTCAACTACATTTGTTTTAAATTCTTATCTACAATCAATGTGGCCTCAGTAGCAGCCTGCACTTGCTCCACCGTAAATTCCGGATTAATTTCTTTCAGCACGATACCTTCCGGCGTAATCTCCATCACTCCCATTTCAGTAATGATAAGATTCACCTGTCCTGCAGCAGTAAGCGGCAAGGTACATTTTTTCAATATTTTCTTGCTTTCACCAGCCGTATGCTCCATAGCCAAAATCACACGTTTTGCGCCAACCAGCAAGTCCATGGCTCCTCCCATACCGGGCGTTTTCTTTCCGGGAATCATCCAGTTAGCCAGATCACCACGTTCATCTACCTGCAGTGCGCCTAATATAGAAACGTCCACATGGCCGCCACGGATAATACCAAACGAAGTGGCCGAATCAAAAGCTGAAGCGCCGGGGAAAGCAGTAATAAATCCACCCCCTGCATTAATACAAGCTGGATCTTCCTTGCCTGCTTCCGGTGAAGGGCCCATACCTATCAATCCGTTCTCCGATTGCAAAATCACTTTCACGCCCTCCGGCATATAATCAGGTATGAGGGTAGGCAAACCTATACCAAGATTCACCACATCGCCGTCATGCAGCTCCTTGGCTGCGCGTTTCGCTATTACTTCTCTAACTTGTTCTTTAGTCATAATATTATGTTTATGGTACAAGGCACAGGGTGTAAAGGTACAGGATAAAACAGTACCTTTTCACCTTGAACCTTGTCACCTTTTACCTTGATTTCTTCTCGCCACTTCCTGCGCGAGGTAGGAAGCTACATCATCAGCATACGTATTCATACCAAAACCGGCATCAAAGCCCAATTCTTTTGCCAACTCATGTGAGACACGCGGACCGCCGCAAGCTACAATCATTTGACTACGCAAGCCTTCGGCGTCTAACATCTCTATCAACTCCGTCATGTTTTTCACATGCACCTCCTTCTGTGTCACCGTTTGCGAGACCAACAATGCATCAGCATTCACTTCTATCGCCTTTTTGATAAACTCCTCATTCGGCACCTGACTGCCCATATTAATGGCTGTGATCATATCATAACGTTCCAGCCCGTAGTGTCCGGCATAACCTTTCATATTCATAATGGCATCAATTCCCACCGTGTGGGCATCAGTGCCCGTGCTGGCTCCCACCACTACTATTTTTCGGCCAATATTTTTTTTAATAAACTCATCTGTTTCGGCCATCGACCAGGTCGTAGCCTCCACCTTTTGCACTTTTATTTTACTTAGATCTACAGAATGTGATGTGTTGCCATAGGCAACAAAATATGTATAACCTGCTGCCAGCTCTTTATAAAACACCACCTGCGGATTATCAAAACCCATCTTATACATCAATTGCTTTGCTGCTTCAATGGCTTCATCGTTGCAAGGAATAGGCAGTGTAAAACTCAACTGAACTTTTCCATCATTCAGCGTATCACCATATGGTTTGATATTTGAACTCATTTCATTAATTCTATAAAAGGATTCTGATAACTAGCACTTTTTTCTATTACTCCGGCAAGGCCTTTGCCTCCGGTTTTTGAGCGTTTAATATTGCCAAACAAGCCTTTTTCCAAGGCCATAAACAAGCCTTCTTTCTCTACATTTACGAGTAGATCCAATGCACTATCCAGCACTTCACGCGCGCGCTCCTGAATAATTCCACCTGCCTTAAACTCTACCTCATCACCAATGCCCTGCATATTGTTAAAGACATATTTGGCATTCTCAATAGCCAGATAACGGTCGGACATGAAAGGCGTGTGCACCGCTTCTGTCAACATTCCCAGCAATTGAATACCCTGTCCTGTCCAAATGGAAATTTGGTTAAATAGGGCATTCTGTATATGTCCACGGAAAATATTACCAGTCATGAATTTTGTGGGAGGCATATATTTCAAGGGTGCTTTGGGAAATATCTCGCGGGTCATTTGCGCCTGTGCCAACTCATAAAGGAAACCGTTCTTTAATTCCGGATCCATTTCAAAAGCGTGACCCAAGCCCATTTGTTCTTCAGGAATACCTGCCAGCAAAGCCAATTGTTCATTAATAAAATCAGAAGCCAGCACGGTGTGTGCTTCTTCAAAAGCATCGGCAGTGGTGAGATAGTTATCTTCGCCGGTATTGATAATCACACCGGCAAAACCGTTGATCACGCGGGAGAAATATTGATCCACCAGGGTACGTTGCATATTAATATCGCGGAAAAGAATACCGTATAGAGCATCGTTCAGCATCACATCTAAGCCTTCAAGGGCGCCCATAGCCGCAATTTCAGGCATACATAAGCCGGAACAATAATTACACAAGCGTATGTAACGGTTCACCTCCTGCCCCACTTCATCAAGGGCTTTCCGCATAATCCGAAAATTTTCCTGCGTGGCATAAGTACCACCGAAACCTTCGGTAGTAGCGCCATAAGGCACATAGTCGAGTAGACTTTGTCCTGTTGTACGGATTACGGCAATGATATCAGCACCCTGCCGCGCGGCAGCCTGTGCCTGCACTATATCTTCATAGATATTGCCGGTAGCCACAATCACGTAGATATAAGGCTTAGCGCCCTCTCCTATCTTGGCGATGGCTGCTTCACGGCGGCGGCGATTGCCTTTGATACGTTCTATAGCTGCCTGCACGTATGGTTGCAGTGCTTTGTTAATTTCTTCCGCCGAATGAGCAGGCATAGCTGCCATGTCCATTCCTTCCGCCACTTTTTGCGCTATTTCTTGTGGAGAAAGTCCCGTTTCAATAATAGCATTCCCCATAATGTGCAATGCGCCATCTTGTAAACGGCCGGCAGCAACAATATGGTCCACCAGCACATTGGGCAGCGGCACCATGTTTTCATCAACACCATCAACACCAATAAGGCGCGCCAATGTACGTTCCACAGCCACGGTTGTGTAATGGCCAACAAGCCCCTGTACACCTTCGGCAATATGCCGGGCGCTTTGCCGAGCACGGTCGACCTTTTCAAAATCAAGTCCTAATTTACTTTTCATGCATCATAATGTCATATACAGGCAACTGTAGTGCTTCCTGCATTTGTTCTTTTAATATGTAAGGGTCAAGGCTCCTGCCTTCGGGTGATACGGGATTTGTGCACACCGCCAGCAATTTTGCCTTTTGTAATACTTTGATTATTCCGCCACGGCGGGTAAAAATATCGTAGGTTAAGGGTTGGATAAATAATCTTGTAAAATCATTCACTATCAATGTTATTTTACCCTTCATCTGTGCCGAGAGTTGTTTGAGGAAACTGTCGGTAACAGCTCCTTCCACATACACCGTGTCCGGGAAAGTGCTTGTTCCTGTATAAGTAAATACGGATTTAATGCGAAAGACTTTTTCGTCCAAAGCTTCCACTTGCGGAAGATCAATCAACCCACAACGGAATTTAGTGTGCCGGATCAACTCCGGCAGTTGGGCTGAACAAGCGGCGCCGGTGCACAAAACCATGGCATCAGTTACGGCAGGCGAAGCCAAGCTCATACGCGACAAAGCGCCGTCCACCAATGTGATAGTTACACCATACTCCGGCATAACCGTTATCATCTCCTGCATCCATTGAGAGTCGGAAGGACCTGAAAGCACCACTTTCCCGGAATCTTTAGCCCGCGCCGTCACCAATCGGCCTAATGGGGTGGAGCGTTCCGAAATAGCTAAGACATCAGCAGAGAATTCCCTAGCCTCAAAATCTTTCTCAGCCGTTACAAAAACCATACCTTCCTGCAGGACAATACGTGGCTTCGGAGTATCATACAAAATATCGCGTTCTTCGCCATCTACACCAATAGAAGTGACCGCTACCGCAGCTTGTTCTTCGCACAAACGGCGAAGCACGTAGTTAAGGCAGGTGGTTTTGCCGGTATTTTTAGCCATACCAACAATGGACACACTACGGAATTCTTCTATCGCTTTAATGAAAGGCATCTATTTCGTAAGTCGTTGTTTGCGTTCCAAATTTTCAGGTTCAAGCGCTAACTTTTTGCCATGCATCAAGGAAGCTACTCCTCTGGATTTTTGAATATTCTTACAGTCGGCGCACTGGCACTCTGTTTCCGTATAGTCCATTGGCTGTGTGTAGGTGGTAATAACACCTTCAAAATTGCGTAAGATTACACGGTAGGGACTTTCGGATATAAGATAGGTGGGCATCACCGGAATCTTTCCGCCACCACCCGGCGCGTCAACCACAAAGGTAGGCACACAGTATCCGGACACGTGTCCGCGTAAGTTCTCTATGATTTCAATGCCTTTGGAAACCGGCGTACGAAAATGCTCCAAGCCCATAGATAAATCACATTGGTAAATATAATAAGGGCGCACACGCATCTTCACCAATTCATATACCAGCCGTTTCATAATTTGCGGACAGTCGTTCACACCACGAAGCAACACTGATTGGTTACCCAAGGGAATTCCCACATTGGCCATACGCTCGCATGCAGCGCGCGATTCCGGTGTAATTTCATTAGCGTGGTTGAAGTGTGTGTTTACCCAAATAGGGTGATATTTTTTCAACATATCCACCAATTCCGGCGTGATACGTTGCGGAAGAACTACCGGCGTACGTGTACCGATGCGAATAATTTCGACATGTGGAATGGCACGCAGGCGCTTGATAATTGATTCCAGTTTTGCATCACTTACCAGCAGTGCATCTCCACCACTTAACAACACATCACGCACCTGAGGTGTTTTTGCAATATACTCAATCGCTTTATCGATACCTTCAGACGATGATTCCGTATCATGATGGCCGGCAAAACGGCGACGTGTACAATGGCGGCAATACATGGAGCACTGGTCGGTAATCAACAACAAAACACGGTCGGGGTAACGGTGGGTTAATCCCGGTGCCGGCGAGTCTTCGTCTTCATGCAGCGGGTCCAACAAATCAGCTTCCGCTTTGTGCAGTTCTGCAATGGTTGGTATCGCTTGTTTACGAATGGGGCATTCCGGATTATCTAAATTAACTAAACTCAAATAATACGGAGTGATCGCCATGCGCAGCGTTTTCAGCGATTCCTTGAGGCCGGCTTCTTCCGCTTCGGTCAGAGGCAGGTACTTCTTCAGTTCATCTAAGGTCTCAATCCTGTTTTTTACCTGCCACTTCCAATCGTTCCACTGCTCGTCAGTGACGTGAGGGAACATTGTTTTACGGTGATTATTAGTATTCATAACGCTTTATTTTAAGCATATAATTCAGTAAACACTTTGCGTAGTTTTTCACTTTCACGCAGCAATTGCAGCGTGATTTCAGCATGGCCTTTAGTGTAGCCATTTCCCACAATCATTGTTACATCACTGCCTACCCCTTCGGCGCCCAAGGCTGCTTTGGTAAAGCTGGTAGCCATAGAGAAGAAATAAACAATACCTGTATTTTTTGTACAAAGGATACTCGTCATTTCCGTATCGGTGATGTTCACATTATTGATGGTGATGTCACACATCTCTCCATTGGTCAGTTGTGATATTTTTTTCAATACTTCTACGGGTTTGGTAGCATCAGCGGAGAATACATAGTCGCAGAAACCAAGGTCTTGCATGCGTTTAGTGCTTTTTTCGCTGTGGCACAAGCCAATCACTTTACCGGTTACACCTGCACGTTTTTTTGCTTCATAGCAGCACAACATACCTGATTTACCACCTGCACCAATAATAAGCACGGTATCACCGGGTTTTACCAATTTGGCAGTTTGTGCCGGAGCACCTGCTACATCAAGGGCCGACAAGGCTAATTTTTCAGGAAGATCGGCGGGAATCTTTGCATAAATACCGCTTTCAAATAAAATGGCTTTCCCATCAATATCCACCTGATCCACATCAGGACGGATTTCCTTGATTTTATCAATCCGGAGAGGGGTTAAGGACAAAGATACCAAGGTGGCAATTTTATCCCCTTCTTTCAGGTCTATTTTACCTTTCAGTGCATCACCTATTTTCTCTACAGTACCCAGCAACATGCCACCGGATCCTGTAACCGGATTGCGGTGCTTGCCTTGTTTAGCTACGATACCCAACATAATTTCAGCAATTTTTTGCTTGTCACCACCGGCCTGCTCTTCAATCTGAGTAAAGCTGGCAGAGTCTACATTGAGGGTTTGTACGTCGATGAGAATTTCGTTATCATAAATCTCATCCATGTTATTATCTATCTTGTTAGCCGGTTGGGGCAATACTCCTTGGGGCTCTATGACACGGTGAATACCGTATTTATTTCCTTGTTTTTGCATTATGAATAGTTATAAAGTTTGTAAAGTTGAAAGTTATAAAGATGGTAATCCGAGGATTCGGCGGGCATCAG
>JAVBSQ010000104.1:0-4884 GCA_031556695.1 Bacteroidales bacterium
TGAATGAATAGCGTGTTTTCTCCGAACCTCCGCTGATACCCAGGTTGGCGTTAAAGGTGGTTCCGGTGCGACCAAAAACAATGTCTTGCCAATCGTTACCCGCCATATTTTGATACATATCCATATCTTCCCAGTTACCAAAGTATTTGGTATAGTTATCGGGCTTTTTAGCTAAAAGAGAATGTTCATACGACCACAATGCGTAATCATAAGGATTGAGAACACCCAATGTTTTGGCTATGTTTTTAAAGCCGTAGTAGGCGTTGAAATTTACGGTAATTTTGCCTTCATGTCCACCTTTGGTTGTAACAATCACAACCCCGTTAGCACCACGTGAACCGTAGATAGCAGCAGATGAAGCGTCTTTCAATACGTCGATGCTGGCAATGTCACTGGCAGCAATATCGTTGATAGAACTCACCGGGAAACCGTCAACAATGTACAGAGGATCATTGCTCTGAGAGATAGAACTACCACCGCGCACACGAATTTTCACCTCTGCATCGGGTGATCCTTCAGCCGTGGTTACTTGCACCCCGGCCATTTTACCGGTAAGAGCAGCTGCGGCTGTTGCTACAGGAACTGCTGCAATTTCTTTAGCCGCCACTGATGAAACCGCTCCTGTGAGGTCGCGTTTTTTTACCGTAGCGTAGCCAATCATCACCACTTCATCAAGCTGCATGGCATCATCTTCTAATTGCAAGTTCACTTCGTCTCCCACCACGGGCGCTTCTTTGGTTAACATACCGATGTAGGATACCACTAAGGTAGCCCCTGCCGGCACATTATTCAAAGTGTATTTACCATCAATGTCGGTTGTAGCACTTGTTTTAGTGCCTTTGATAACAACCGATGCACCGATCAGCGGCTCATTACTTGAATCAGTAATAGTACCCTTAACGGTTCTTGTCTGTGCCGTAGCACTCAAGGATATTAAGCACAGCGTAGCCATAAGCAACACAGCACTTAGTGTCCTAACATGAAACAGTTTTCGCATAAGTTTTTAATTATTTTGGTTAATATTTATTCAGTTCTTAATACAAAGGTAACATATATTTCATGTGTGTGCGCACACATGTTGTATTTTTCAACGAAAAGTCAATATACAGGAATAAAACGACAAATTAAAGAATTTCCTTAACGGTATTCAACATACCTTTAGTTAATATAGAGGCAATATTAGTGGTTAAAGCATCTTGTAAGCCTTGAACCTTGGTGAGGTCTTCACCCCATATAAACGAAGCTTTTAACACCCCTTCTGCTACCACCTTAGGGTCATTTGAGATCCATAGCTTGTTCAGCAATTCAATAATATCAGCACTATCATTAGGTGTAATCACATCATTGCCACGTTTTCCACCTCTATAGTAGACACAAATACCAGCCAAGCCCAGTACCAAGCCTTTTGGTAATTCTTTCTTGCGCTCCAGGTAAATTTTCAAACCGGGTAAATCACGGGTTTTAAATTTAGGGAAAGAGTTCAACATAATGCTTGTTACAAAATGTTTCACAAAAGGATTGCGGAAACGATCCAACACCGCCTCGGCAAAATCTTCCAGTTCTTTTTTAGGTAAGTCAAGGGTAGGTAACAATTCATCAAACATCACCTTATTTACATATTTACCCATCACGGCATCTTCACAAGCCTCACGCACCGTGTCCAAACCGCTAAGGTAGGCCACGGGCGAAAGAACGGTATGAGGGCCATTAAGCAGGGTTACCTTACGGTCATGATAAGGCTTTTCACTGGGCACAAACAATACGTTCAAGCCAGCCTTGTCTGCCGGAAACTCCTTAGCCACTTTTTCCGGCGCCTCAATTACCCATAAATGGAAAATCTCGCCTTTCACCACAAACTTATCTTCTACCTGTATCTTTTCCAAAATCTCATTAATGGTATCTTTGGGGTACCCGGGCACTATACGGTCAACCAAAGTAGAATAAACACCACAAGCCGTATCAAACCATTGTTTAAACTCAGCACCCAATTTCCACAACTCAATATATAATTCTATACATTTTTTCAACTCTGCGCCATTGTGGAAAATCAATTCACAAGGGAAAATGATCAATCCCTTATCTTGCGCTCCTTTGAAGGTTTGGAAGCGGCGATACAGCAACTGGGTTAATTTTCCCGGGTAAGTTTTTGCCGGTTTATCCGTCAATTTATCGTCAGCAGAAAAAGCAATACCAGCCTCCGTAGTATTGGATATCACAAAACGCATATCGGGATTTTCAGCCAAAGCCAAATAAGTACCAAATTCTTCATAGGGATTGATACCGCGACTAATCACGTCAATCAACTGAATGCTATCCACCTGTTTGCCCTTATCCAAACCTTGTAAATTCAAGTGATAAAGAGAATCCTGAGCATTCAGAGCATCTACCATACCGGTTTCAATAGGTTGTACCGCCACAACACTACTGTTGAATCCGGCTTTTTCATTCATGTTGAAGATAATCCAATCAACAAAAGCGCGAAGAAAATTTCCTTCTCCAAATTGAATAATACGTTCAGGATATGTATTGGCCTTTACGGTCGTTCTATTTAATTGTTTCATAATATTAGAATTAGTTTATTTGCGAACTTTCGCTATAATATCCAAGGCTTCTTTACAAAGTTTGGTGATAGCAGCCCAATCTTTTTTCTCAATAGCGGCAGCAGGAAAAAGGTTGGAACCCATACCCACACAGCTCACCCCTGCATCAAACCAACCTTTAAGGTTTGTTTCTTCGGGCTTCACACCACCGGTTACAATAAGTTGCGACCAAGGCATAGGCGCTTTCAAACCTTTCACAAAGGCAGGCCCCATTACATCACCGGGGAATACCTTAATAAGGTCACAGCCGGCCTCCTGTGCAAAACCCACTTCCGACACCGAGCCACAGCCGGGCGTGTAAGGCACGTTGCGACGATTAGCCACCTTGGCAATATCCGGATTAAAGAGCGGGCCTACAATAAAGTTAGTGCCCAACTGAATATACAATGAAGCCGTAGGTGCGTCAACCACAGAGCCTATGCCTAGAATCATATCCGGACACTCTTTAGCTAACCATTTGTTCAACTCACCAAACACTTCATGGGCAAAGTCACCACGGTTGGTAAATTCAAAAGCCCTTACTCCTCCTTCATAACAAGCTTTCAACACTTGTTTAGCTACTTCTATATCTTTGTGATAGAACACCGGCACCATACCGGTTTCCGCCATCACAGTTAATGTTTTTATCTTATTAAATCGTGCCATAAGAATTTCAAGTTTAAAGATTTAAAAATTTAAAGATTCAACAAAACCTAGCTTTTAAATCATTAAATCTTTGAATTATTATTTTTTTGAATTATCGGCTAACGCGGCCTGAACCGTCACCACTCATCAGATTCTCTACTTCCGCTACGGTTACCTGATTGAAGTCGCCATAAATGGTGTGTTTCAAACAGGAAGCTGCCACGGCAAAATTCAATGCTTTTTGGTCGTCGCCGGCATAGCTGATCAAGCCGTACACCAAGCCCCCCATAAAAGAGTCACCACCACCAACACGGTCAACAATGTGACTGATATCATAAGAAGGTGATTCATATAATTTTTTTCCGTCATACAACACACCTGCCCAGGTATTATGGTTAGCATTGATAGAGCCACGAAGCGTAACAATTACCTTCTTGGCACGAGGGAACTTCTTCATCATTTGTTTACACACCGATTCAAAAGCAGCCGACTCCACATGTCCGCCGGTATTGTGTGCATCAAAGCCTTCGGGTTTAATACCGAATACCTTTTCTGCATCCTCTTCATTACCCAAAATAACATCACAACCTTCTACCAAAGCAGGCATCACTTCTGCTGCTGTTTTGCCATATTTCCAAAGATTTTTGCGATAGTTCAAATCGGTCGACACGGTCACACCCATCTCATTAGCTACTTTAATAGCCTCCAAACAAGCATCAGCCGCACCTTGTGAAAGAGCAGGAGTAATACCTGTCCAATGAAACCACTGTGCATTTTTAAACACTTCTTTCCAATTTACCATACCCGGTTTAATATCGGCAATAGACGAATGAGCGCGGTCATACACCACCTTGCTGGCACGAGCCACAGCACCGGTTTCCAAAAAATAAATACCCAAACGCTCTCCACCATAAAGAATATGGCTGGTACCCACACCATATTGGCGCAAATCCATCACACATGAACGGGCAATATCATTTTGCGGCAAACGGGTAATAAACTCCGTATTTAAACCGTAATTAGCCAATGACACGGCCACATTAGCCTCACCACCGCCAAAGGTTGCCGTAAATTCTTTTGATTGGTTAAAACGCAAATAGCCGGGAGTAGCTAAACGCAACATAATTTCGCCGAAGGTAACAACTGTTTTGCTCATATTGTATTTAATTTTAATTTTTTGAATTTTTAAATCTTTAAACCCTAAATTATTATAGTACGAAGGTATGGGTTTTCTATCCACAGCGTTTAGTCTTTTCCGTCTAATAAATATTAAAAATTAACAAGTGAGTATAAACTATTATTTTTTAGCGTACATTTGATAATTATAAAAAAAAAACCTTATGAGCAACTTTAACTCAACCGGTGAAAAAATGACAAATTACAGATGGGTCATCTGTGGTTTGCTTTTTTTCGCTACTACCGTCAATTATCTCGACCGTCAGGTACTGTCTTTAACCTGGGACGAGTTTATTAAACCTCAGTTCCACTGGGACGAAAACCATTATGGAACCATCACCTCCATTTTCTCCATTGTATATGCTGTTTGTATGCTTTTCGCCGGACGTTTCATCGACTGGATGGGCAGTAAAAAAGGCTTCCTTTGGGCTATCGGTGTATGGTCTGCCGGCGCTTGTATGCATGCACTTTGTGGCATCATCAC
>JAVBSQ010000035.1:0-5533 GCA_031556695.1 Bacteroidales bacterium
CACTTACAAGGTGGTAAAAACGTATCCGCACAGCACAGGGGCTTACACACAAGGTTTATTTTTTGACAATGGATTTTTGTATGAGAGTACAGGACAGTACTGACCTTCGAGCCTGCGAAAGACCGACCTGAACACCGGCAATATTTTACAAATAGGCAATGTGCCGCGAAAATATTTTGCGGAAGGTGCTTGCCTGCTGAACGGAAAAATTTACCAATTAACATGGCAGGAGCAGGTATGCTTTGTATATGATGCCGCCACCTTCAAACAAAGCGGTAGTTTTAACTATGCCACAGAGGGTTGGGGAGTAACGACAGACGGTACGCAGCTGATTATGAGCGATGGCACGTCCACTATTTATTTCCGCGACCCTAATAATTTTGCAGAAATACGCCGTATTAAAGTACGCAACGGAAATAAAGAAATTCCTTACCTGAATGAGCTGGAATATATCAATGGGGAAATATGGGCTAATGTATACACCAGTGATGTGATTGTGCGGATAAATCCTGCCACCGGCAAGGTAACAGGCATCATTAATTTGGAAAACCTTTTACCACGTAGCCTGCGCAAACCGCAAACCGACGTACTCAACGGCATTGCTTACGACACGGAAGGGAAGCGCATTTTTGTCACCGGAAAAAACTGGCCTAAGCTATACGAAATCACGATCAGCGAGAAGAAATGAAATGGAAACTATTTAAAGAAGGTCACCGCCCGCAATTCGGGGCGCTGGAAATATTGAAATATATAGGTCCCGGCTTACTGGTTACGGTAGGTTTCATTGACCCCGGAAACTGGGCTTCGAACATAGGCGCCGGTGCAGAATTCGGCTACACCCTGCTGTGGGTAATCAGCCTGAGCACCATCATGCTGATTATATTGCAGCACAATGCCGCCCACTTGGGCATTGCCACCGGCTTGTGCCTGTCTGAGGCAGCCACCAAATACCTGCCCAACAGTGCATCAAAACTTATACTGGCCTCTGCTATGGCCGCCTCCGTGTCCACCTCCCTGGCGGAAATATTGGGCGCTGCCATTGCGCTGAATATGCTATTTGGGCTACCCATCAAGCTGGCTGCTGCCATATCTACCATACTCATTGTGCTGCTTATCTTCTCCCACTCCTACCGCCTCATTGAACGGTGGATTATAGGCTTTGTATCCATCATAGGTATTTCTTTCATATATGAATTATCCTTGATAGACATTGACTGGGGTGCAGCTTCCACAGCTTGGGTAACGCCATCTATTCCGGAAGGCTCCATGCTTTTAATCATGAGCGTGCTGGGTGCAGTGGTGATGCCGCACAATTTATTCCTGCATTCGGAGGTGATACAAAGCCGGCAGTGGAACCTGGAAGATGAGGTGATTATTAAGAAACAGCTGCGTTATGAGTTCATGGACACCTTCCTGTCCATGGTCATCGGTTGGGCCATCAACAGCGCCATGATTATATTAGCTGCTGCCACTTTCTTTAAAACAAAAACACCGGTAACGGAGTTGGAGCAGGCGCAAGGATTATTACAGCCCCTGTTGGGCAACAATGCCGCTGTGATATTTGCTGTAGCCTTACTGTTTGCAGGTATAGCCTCCAGTATAACCTCCGGCATGGCGGGCGGCGCTATATTCTCCGGAATGTTCAAGGAGCCTTATGATATCAAAGACTCGCACTCGCGTTGGGGCGTACTGCTGTCGTTAGTGGGTGGATTGTTTGTTATTTTCTTCATCGGAAATGCCTTTAAAGGACTTATCATCTCGCAAATGATATTGAGCATTCAACTGCCCATAACAGTATTCCTGCAAGTGTATCTCACTTCTTCCAAAAAAGTAATGGGGAAGCACGCCAATCGTCCCTTCACTAAATTCATATTATTAAGCATTGCAGCGGTGGTGACCTACCTTAACCTGCGTTTGTTGTGGAGCATATTCTAATGTTTACCACGCTCCTTCCGACGCCATGAAATGGACGCGGCAATTACTACTGCCAGAGCTGTGATGATGGTAGCATATTTCAATATTGTTTTTACTACATTGACAGATCCCAACTCCTGCTTCATCGGCATGCTGCCATCGGCGCTGCGCACCACAGGATTTAGTGTATAATTCAATTCGCCGTCAGTGAGCGCCACTCTCACATAAGTATTTTCAGGCTGTATAACATAGCGGGCCAGGTCGCTGTTATTGGTTACGGACAATATTTTACCACTATCACTAATAAAAGTGATTTGTGCCATCTCGCGACTCCATTGTACTTCCAGCGTATCACCCTTCAGTTGGTGTGAGAGAAGATAGCTTACCTTGCCGGCCATATTCATTTTATGAGCCATGGTAGGATTGGTATCACGCGGAAAGCTAACTATGTAGGCCGCTCCACGGGTTAACTGCTGCAAAATGGTGTCACAGGCAATATCGGTAGTATTGACATACACTACTTCCCGTTGAATATCCGCCAATTTTTCAACACCGTGCGAATCATCATTTCCCGTAACCCAGGCGGTGTGCCCGTGGGTGAAAGCATTATCCCAATATATCAACGACGAACGAGCGCCGTTAAATGTCTCCATCAGGTCATAGTTGGACAAATATTTAAAATCAGCAGGAGTATAACCGTAACGCAAGTCGGGGTGATTAAGTGCCAGTACCTTGCAGTGATTTTTGAGCAGGTCTATAGTATATTGCTTTTGGCTAAGGCTGTTTTGGATCAGAAAATAGTCGCGCCACAGGATATGTCCGTCGCTACCCATCACCAGTTGATGTGTTTTACCGTAGCCGTAGCCATGTTCATAGGAAGGAATGTATGACGGTTGTGAGGCATCGGTAGTATCCACCTTCATGTAATTAGAGATACTCACCACATCAAAGCCTAATTTCTTATACACTTCAACCACCTCTGCATGATGACTGTCTCCATTGGTCAATCCCACCCAGCTTTTGGTATGAGCATGGAAAATACATTTTTTCCATTCATCAGCTTTCACACCGGCATAAGGGTTATAAAAATAATTACCGCTAAAAGATACAGGTTCTTTAAACGAATAAATAGGGTAAGAGGCATAAAACCACAACTGCATAAGCAGCAAAAAAGCTACAGGAAGAGCGATGATCACCGATAGGGCAACAAGTAGTATTTTAAAGATTTTTTTCATGAGAAAAAATTATACTACAAAGATAAAGAAAATCAATAGAAAACAATAACTTTGTCTCTTGGTATTAGAACAACAATATAATATGAACCTTTATCTCTCTTCATTTTTAACTTTTTTCAAAGTAGGCGCTTTCACGCTTGGCGGAGGCTATGCAATGATTCCGTTGATAGAGAAAGAAGTCGTGGATAAAAGAAAATGGCTGGAGCGCCAGGAGTTCGTTGACCTCATAGCCGTATCACAGTCGGTACCCGGCATATTTGCCGTAAATATGGCCATTTTTGTAGGCTATAAACTCAAAGGTATAAAAGGCAGCATTGTTACCGCCCTGGGCACCATACTCCCCTCTTTCATCACCATTTTAGCCATAGCTGTCTTCTTTTATGGGTTCAAAGATAATGAAACCGTAATCAGCATATTTAAAGGGGTAAGGCCTGCCGTGGTGGCCTTGATTGCCGTGCCCGTGCTCACCACCGCTAAGGCCGCAGGCGTCACGTATAAAACCATCGTTATTCCCATTGTTACGGCCTTACTGATTTGGCTGCTGCACGTATCGCCCGTATACATAGTTATAGTGGCTGCCAGCATGGGTGTTGTTTACCAATTTGCCAAAAACAAAGAAGCATGATATATATTCAACTTTTCTTCTCATTTTTCAAAATCGGACTTTTCGGTTTCGGGGGAGGGTATGCCATGCTATCCCTGATACAGCATGAAGTGGTAAACGTGCACGGTTGGATGACAGCACAGGAATTCACGGACATCATCGCTATATCACAAATGACACCGGGGCCTATTGGTATCAATACTGCTACCTTTGCGGGCTATACCGCTACCGGTGATGTGTGGGGATCTGCCATAGCCACTATAGCCGTGTGCCTCCCCTCCTTCATCATCATGCTCACGATTTGTAAATTATTTAGCCTTTTTCGCAAAAACACATACATTGAAGCAGCCTTCAAAGCCCTGCGTTTTGTGGTGGTGGGGCTGATTGCCTCTGCCGCTTTGATGTTGGTGAACCACGATAACTTCGCAGATTACATGAGTGTAATCATTTTAATCGTGGCTTTTACCGCTACATGGAAGTTCAAGCTGAACCCTATAATTACCATTATAGCAGCGGGAATATTTGGAGTAATTTGGTATTAATCTAACAAATCAGTACGCATAGCCTCAATTTGCGGCTTCATCAGCTTCACCCGTTCTATCAGCTCAGCCTTAGTGGTTACTGTTACCAAAGGTTGATACACAGCTATAGCATTGCGTTCAGGCTCTATTTCAGGATAGTAAGCCAAAATTTTATCCAGCAAAACAGTAATGTTTTTTATGCGATGCGCCAACACATTTACTTCTTCATTAGTCACAGCTTCTTGCAGTACCTCGGGGTTCTGCGACAACAAATATAAACTTTCAGTAATCATAGCAACGCCACGGCCCACAAAGAGGTGTAAGGTGCCTTCCTGTTGTTCTTTTTTGAAACGGGCAAAAAACATTTCTTCCTGCTTTTTCAACTCCACCCGTTCAGTAACATTAAATGTATTTTTAATGTCTGAAAGATTCAAGTCAACACGCAAGCGTGCAAAGGCCTCATCATAAGCCTCGGTAGGCATATCATACAACTTAGCTACTCCCCTGTCCATTAAAATGTAAATGAGTGCAGCATTTTTTTGCTGCAGGGTATGCAATTCATCAACAATAGTTGGTGAAATTAAGTATTCAGGTTTAATTTTCTTTTGCTTGTCGGTCAATTTGAATTCTCCGGTCTGAATTTTATCTCCTAAAGGTTGAAATGAATATTTTAGCTCTTGAGCGACCAAAGAGTCTATCTGCACCACCAGTTCTAAAGACATTTGTTGGCGCGCCTCTTCGGCCACCGCATCAATTTTCTTAACAGGCTTACCCTTACAGGCAAACAAAAATAACAAGGGCAAAACGGCGAAGAGAATGATTTTTTTCATATTCATAAGATATTTACTGCAAAGATATTAAAGTTTTTTCAATTTTAAAAATGGTTTATTCCGCCATTTTTCACTATCTTTGTTAGGTATGACCGAACAAGTTTTACAGAAATTACAAACCCTTTCCGAGTCTGCCAAATACGATGTATCATGCGCTTCGAGCGGACATACACGCCGCAACAATGGTAAAGGCTTGGGAAGCGCCTCCGGCTGGGGTATCTGCCACAGTTTTTCGGAGGACGGGCGTTGTATATCCCTGCTGAAAACCATGCTCACCAACAATTGTATGTATGACTGCGCCTACTGTATCAACCGGCGCAGCAACGATATACCACGCGCCACCTTCAGCGTGTCGGAGCTGGTAGACCTAACCATTGAATTTTATCGCCGTAACTATATTGAAGGGCTCTTTTTGAGTTCCGGAGTAGT
>JAVBSQ010000067.1:0-8605 GCA_031556695.1 Bacteroidales bacterium
ATACGTAACCGGACAACCTGTTACCTTCCCTGAGTCGCGCTATGCCTTTGGTGAGGATTATATACCCGTTTATTCCGCCCGTAATACCTATCGCATGCCCAACTATCACCGCCTTGATGCTTCGGTGGATATAAAGTTGGGAAAACAATACCCCGGAAAGAAATGGAATCATGCCTTAAACATATCCGTTTACAACCTTTACGGACAGAAAAATCCGTGGACTATCAGCTTCAAAACCGATGCTTCCGGCGTACAATACGCGGAAATGACCTATCTCTTCGGCATAGTTCCCTCCATCACCTACACCGTTAGTTTTAATTGAAAATTGAAAATGGAGAATCTTTAGATCAACGAAGTTAATTGAAAATGAAACTTGTCACCCGTCACTCGTCACTTGCCTTTTACTTGCAGCCTACTTGCCTTTTACTTGTAGCTTACTGCCTGCTTGTATCCTGTACCGAACGTATAGACATTACCACGGACAATGCCGAGCCGCAAACGGTTATTACCGGTTGCCTCACTACTGATACTATGGCGCACACCATCACCGTTTCACGCACTGTTCGTTACTTTGGTACCGATGCACCGCAAACATTTTCAGATGCTAAAGTCTCCATCAACGGTGTTTTACTCGCCTCTGTAGGCGATGGTGTATATGCTACCGACTCTTCATTTTACGGAGAACCCGGCAAAAAATATTTATTAGAAGTGGAAGTTGATGATGAAGGAAACGGAGTTCCTAATTACTACAGTGCCGAAACTATCATGCCGCCTGTACACGTATTGGACTCCACCCATCTTATCTTATTTAGAAATGACACTTTAGATGATCCGCGCTGGATGATTTTTGTCAATTTTCAAGATATAAAAAATGTACCCAATCTCTTTGGCGCTAATTTATATATCAACAAAATAAAATATAGTAACAAACTCACACGTTATTTCATAAATACCAATGATGAGATGGCGGCTGACGGACAATATATCCGCTTCCCTTTAATATCATACATTTTGCGCAAAGAAATGCGTTGGGATAATGGTGAAAAATTTCATATCTATACCGGCGATACCATAACCGTTGAACTTAATATGTTGGAGCGTGCTTATTTCGAATATATCCGCAGTGCTAAATCCGAAGTATCCGGTAGCAATCCCGTATTTGCAGGTCCTCCGGCTAATGTTCCCGGCAACATACAAGGCGGCGCACTAGGCATTTTTGGTGCTTACACCACCAGTTGCAAGAGTTTTATTCTGGAAAAAAAATACGGATTTCCCGAAAGGGAATAGCCCTAAAAAGCACTGTACACAATCACTTTTCCATAGTCAAATGATAAGCGGAAAGTTCCGCCGGTTGTTTCATTCAACGAACCTTTCCACCACGAATCAAATACTACCTTGTCCGTAGGAAATTTTAAACCCTCAGACTTAATAGTAGTTTGTGCAGTGAGGCAAAAAATAGAAATTTGTTCCTTCTTCCTGCAAGAGAAAGATTGACTTTGCAAGATAGGAATGAATATTCCCGTATCCGTAATCATTTGTACGGTCAAATTTTCCACATAATCGGCCAATAGGGAAATGTTAGCCAATGCATGGTCTTCACGTCCCCCCGTAGCACCTAAAATAGTGGCTTCCTTACAGCCACTTTTTACACAAAAGGTAACAGCCTTCGTCAGATCATTGGTTTCCTGATCGGCACAAGGATGCAGTATGGCCGTAAAATCATTTTTTAGAGAGGCGGGAATAGAATCCATATCACCCACAATGTGATGAGGAGTGAATCCGTGCAGTAGTAATTTTTCTACCGCCCCGTCGCAACATACAATAGTCGCCGCTTCCTCCAATGCCTTTAATGGCACAGGATGATGTGGAAAATCGCCATCGGCAATGATCACTACCGGTAATGGTAGCTTACTCTGTTGTTGCTGTTCGTACATGTTCGATATCCTCTTCTGCAGGTTTAAATTGAAGAATGTATGTTGTACCCTTACCATCTAAGGTCTTCTCGTAAACAATGCCGAAGCTCTTGTTGTACTTATTTACAGCAGGAATGATAGTAACATAGGCATGCCTGAACCACCTGTCAATAATAACATAGTTGATTTTGTTCTCCAAAAGATAGGTGTAAATTTCCTCAGGTGTTGCATAGTTCGGAAAGCCCATGCTCTTCCGTCCTCCGGAATATAAATAGAATAATTCCGCTTTACGGGTGGTTATTCTCGCACTATCAGGCAAGTTACTGCCGGCCCAACGCATGGCGTCAATATATTCTGCCAGATTAGCGGGAACAATTTTAGCATCATAATCTTTATATTTAGCCACTGCCGCAGCATTGTCGATGGCCGTAGAATACTTAGGGGCAGCCAAAAACGCAAATGTTATGCAAATCAGCCATGGTAAAAATTGAACTATAGGTTTAATTTGCTTATTCGTGAGTTTGGTGTACAAGGCAGTGCATAAATGGCTGCAACCGTTAAGAAATAGAAATATGAAAAATGGAATAATAGGCGCCATATACCTGGTTCCGCCAAACTGTTCAGGCCAAAATAACAGCACTCCCATGGTCATGCCAATATACAAAAATATCAGTAAAAATCCATGCTGTAAACTGAATATGCCGAAGAGTAGCGTTGCAGTAATCAATATGCCCGCTATCCAGTTGAACGTGGTGCCGCGCTCATCTTCTTTAATATTGTTGGCTTTTACAGGGTCAAAAATGGAAGCCGGAATCCATTGGGTAATGTTCAGCCGGAGGTTGTTTTTTATGCGGGTAGTCCAGTCTTCCAAAGTGGTCATTCGTTCACCATTCAACTTTTTGGTAAACTCGTTGATGTAGTTACTGCCGGTTTTCCCCACACTCTTGTCTCTAATAGACCAGGCTGTTTGTGAGCCGATAAAAACCAGGGCTGTAAACACAGTAATGAGACCCATGCGCAGAAATAAGGGCTTGTTTTTCAACTTCACCTGTCGTAAGGCTTGAATGCCATAGTATGCAATAACAGCCAGAATAAGCGAACTGCCTATGGTGCGTACCAAATAAGTATATCCCAGGCAAATTAATAAGACAATGAATAGAACTACTTCTTTTCGGGTACGTTGTTTGGTAAACAAAGTGTCGAATTTACAGTGCAGGACAATAGCAATAATCACAACGGACAGGAAGGTGAATAGTGTTTCACTCATCATGATGGTGGCAAAACGCAAGTTTACGATATGAAAAGCCGTGAAAAAGGAGGCGGT
This sequence comes from Bacteroidales bacterium, assembly GCA_031556695.1. GTDB lineage: Bacteria > Bacteroidota > Bacteroidia > Bacteroidales > UBA932 > UBA932. Next base: position 3,238 of record JAVBSQ010000067.1, read on the forward strand.
AAAGGCTACCAAACGGCTTCGTGAACAATAATAAAAAATAAAAAATAATAGTATAACGGCGCCATATAATAAAACACCGTTGGCTATCTTAATAGAGGCTACACTTTTAAATCCTAATTTGTTTAGGCAAGCAATAAAGAACGGGTAGCCCGGCGGAAAATGAGTATGCGGTGTTTCTGTAAAACCCATGGTATTGGTGAATCCATCTCCGTTGGCAATAGCTTTGCCCAAGGCATAATAATGAATATTATCTCCATTCAAGTCGGGCTTAGGGTCATATATCCTGTTGTAATTAACCAGAAAAGCTACAGATAATACGATTAGGCATAAGAAGGTGGCATGCTTACGGAAAAAGCCCTCTTGCTTGACTGCTATTGTGTTATTCTTTTGGGTAATTTTGGCCATAATTGTAATTTATTTTTTGTCAATAAAGCTGTAATTTTCCGGCTGGCGAAAGCCAAGAAGGAAATCTTTAATGTTTACGCGCTTCTTGCCTGCTACCTGTAGCTCGTTAATAAGTATAAACCCGTCATTGCACGCTACTTTCAAAAATGTTTTACCATTGCTTTCAATAGTGCCGACCGGTAAAGTATGTGCTTGGATTTCCGGCGTAGTATCGAAAATTTTTACTGATACAACCTCTCCTCCGGTAGCTTGCAGCTCACCAAATGCGGTGGGGTAGGGGCTGAGTCCGCGTACTAAATTATGTATGTTCGCCGCCTTATCCGTCCAGTTGATAGCACAGGTATCTTTGAATATTTTAGGTGCAGGTTTTAATTCTCCGGCAGTTGCTTGCGGTTTTGTTTTAACCTCTCCGGCAGCAATGAGGTCAAGGGTTTTTGCAATGACCTCGGCGCCTAGAAACATTAATTTATCATGTACAGCACCGGCATTTTCGGTTGCCTCAATATTTACTTTCTCATTTAATATAATAGCTCCGGTATCAATGGCTGCATCTAGAAAAAAGGTAGTAACACCCGTTTCCCTCTCTCCGTTAATAACGGCCCAGTTGATGGGAGCGGCACCACGGTATTGCGGCAGGAGGGAGGCGTGTAAATTGAATGATCCGCAACGGGGCATATTCCATACTATTTCCGGTAACATACGAAAAGCTACTACTACAAAAACATCAGCATGTAAGGCTTGCAGTGCATCAATAAATGTGGGGTCCTTTAGCTTGTCGGGCTGTAGTACCGGAAGCCCGTTAGCCAGTGCTGTTTTTTTGACAGCCGATTCATGCACCAGCTGGCCGCGTCCGGCAGGTTTGTCGGGAACGGTAACCACGCCTGCTACCCGGTAGTTCTTATTGATCAGGTATTGCAAACTATGGGCTGCAAACTCAGGCGTACCCATGAACACTATGCGTAGCGGATTAATCACGGCGTTTCTTTTTGAAGAAGTTGAATATAGGCTTGAAAATTTTCAAATAACGGTCGACGTTAAACAATGCTGAATCGGTAGTGGCTTTATAGGTGATAAAGATGCCTATGGGCAGTAGTACAAAGCTTGATAACCACATACCTACTGATGGTTCCCAAAAATCATCACGCGCCAGTTTCTTACCACTGATATCTACCACCCAGTCAATCACAAAAAAGAAGATAGATATTACGGCCGGCATGCCCAGCCCTCCCTTGCGGATAATAGCGCCTAAAGGAGCACCTATAAAGAAGAAAGCCAGACAGGCAATGGAAAGGGTGAACTTACGGTGCCATTCAATATCAATGCGGCGTAGAGAATAGTCATATTGTTCAAAGGCAGCTACCTGCATATCAATTTGTGCTATAGCCTGAGTAGCTCTGTTCAGCGCATTGTTGCTGGCATCTGCTTTGTAATTAATGCCGGAGGCTTCAAATAAAGAGTCACAGTTGGCGGTGTAGATATATTGTTCTTGGATAGATGGGGTAGTATCCAGCTCGGCTGTCCGTAAGAAATTCAATTTATAATAGTAAGTGGATAAGAAATTCCGGTTTATTTCCGCCTCCATTCTTCTTAATGAATCGCTTTGCAGACTCAAGTCCGACAGGCTTTGCATCTGGGCATTCCCTTTAAACATCTCATTATTGTCACTCCGTTTAAAGTCATAGCCTGTGAGAGGTATGAGTACTTCCTGTTCGGTGAAATAGCGCTTTTGGAAAGGAGCAACAGTGTCACCACGATTTGTTTTTTGGTCCTCATACGCGTGTCCGTTGAATAATTTGAAAACGAGATATTCCTTATCTGACGTGAATTTGATATAACCGGAGTCAGCGTGTGTAACGGATAAGTTGCCGGAATGTGCGGTATGGTCATACACAATGAGGCCATACATCATATTAGTTTTCGCATCTTGCCGTTCAATACGCAGGCTGTAGTCTTCCAAGCCATTGTAAAACACTCCGCTGGGAATTTTGATTTCTTCGCGTTTGTTACGTATATCGTACATTAGCGAGTTGATTTGCAGATTAGCAAAGGGTAGCAAATTGTTAGATACGTAAAACGCGGCGATGCAAATGAGTAGGGCTACACCCATGAGCGGGCGCATTACACGTTGTACGCTCATGCCGGCCGCTTTCATGGCTAATAGTTCGTTGCTTTCCCCTAAGTCACCCATGGTCATGAGTGAAGAGAGCATGGTGGACAAAGGCAGCGCCAAGGGAATGAACGTCACTCCTCCCCAAAACACAAATTCTGCAATAACCCACATGCTTAATCCTTTTCCTACTATCTCATCAATGTAGAGCCAAAGGAATTGCAGTACCAATACAAACAGTACAATTACAAAGGTCAGTACCATTGGTCCCAGGTAGGACACCATGATATATTTGTCTATTTTTTTCATTTAATGATAGTATCAATCAGATTATCATCCGCCAGGTGCGGCAGGGTGACTTTTAGGCTGGGCGTGCGTTGCATCTCACGTTCAATGGCAAAGCGGGCGCCCTCGTTACGTGCCCAACTCCGGCGGGCAATACCGTTGTTTACGTCCCACAACAACATTCCCTCCAGCCGGCGTTGTGCTTCAGCGCTGCCGTCCAGGGTAAGGCCAAATCCTCCGTTAATCACTTCACCCCAGCCCACGCCGCCGCCGTTGTGCAGCGATACCCAGGTAGCCCCCCGCGCTGCGTCACCAATGACGTTTTGTACCGCCATATCAGCAGTGAAGGAAGAACCATCGTAAATATTAGAGGTCTCGCGGTAGGGAGAGTCGGTGCCCGATACATCATGATGGTCGCGCCCCAGCACCACCGGGGCGCTGAGTTTACCGGCGGCTATGGCTTTGTTGATGGCAGAAGCCACACGTATGCGCGCCTCACTGTCGGCATATAATATACGGGCTTGAGAGCCTACTACAAGGTTATTGTTTTGTGCCTCACGTATCCATTTGATATTGTCTTCCAACTGTGGTTTAATACGATCCGGCGCTGTTTTATACATGTCTTCCAACTCTTCCAAAGCCAATTTGTCGGTGATGGCTAAATCTTCCGGTTTACCTGAAGTACATACCCAGCGGAAAGGGCCGAAGCCGTAGTCAAAGAAGAGAGGGCCGAGGATATCTTGTATATAAGAGTTATACTTGAATTTTCCGTCAGACTTCAGTATGTCGGCGCCGGCGCGGGAGGCTTCCAAAAGGAAAGCGTTGCCGTAGTCGAAGAAATACATGCCTTGTGCGGCGAGTGTATTGATGGCTGCCACTTGGCGGCGTAGCGACTCTTGTACTTTCTCTTTAAATTTAGCCGGTTCTTCCGCCATCATGCGGTTGGATTCTTCCAAACTTAGTCCGGCAGGATAGTAACCACCGGCCCACGGATTATGGAGAGAGGTCTGGTCGCTGCCCATGTTCACCGCTATGTTTTCTTTGGCCAGTCGTTCCCACAGGTCTACCACGTTACCCTGGTAAGCTATGGATATGGCTTCTTTGGCAGCCATGGCTTGTTTTATGCGGGGTAGGAGGGTGTCCAGTTCGGTGAATACCTCGTTGACCCACCCTTGACTGTACCGTGTTTGTACGGCTTTAGGGTTGATTTCGGCGATGACGCCTACCACGCCGCTAACTACGGCTGCCTTGGGCTGTGCCCCTGACATGCCGCCGAGGCCGGCGCTGACAAATAGCTTTCCTCCGGTGGTGTCGCCGGCTTTGGTTACGCGGCGTGCAGCGTTCATCACCGTGATGGTGGTGCCGTGCACTATGCCTTGCGGACCAATGTACATAAAGGATCCGGCAGTCATTTGACCGTATTGTGATACGCCGAGCGCGTTGAATTTCTCCCAGTGGTCGGGACCGGAGTAGTTGGGAATCACCATACCGTTGGTGATCACCACGCGGGGAGCATCTTTATGTGAAGGGAATAGTCCCATAGGGTGGCCGGAGTAGAGCACAAGGGTTTGCTCATCAGTCATGGTAGCGAGGTACTGCATGGTGAGCAGGTATTGCGCCCAGTTTTGGAATACAGATCCATTGCCGCCGTATGTAATCAACTCATGCGGGTGTTGTGCCACCGCTTTGTCAAGGTTATTTTGCAGCATCAACATAATGGACGCTGCTTGTTTTGATTGATGCGGGTATTCGTTGATGGGGCGTGCGTACATTTCATAGTCGGGACGAAAACGGTACATGTAGATGCGTCCGTAACTCTCCAGTTCCTTATGAAATTCCGGCACAAGCACAGCATGGTGTTTAGCAGGGAAGTAGCGCAATGCATTTTTTAATGCCAGCTTTTTCTCTTCCCTGGAAAGTATGTCCTTACGTTTAGGTGCATGATTCACCGCGGGGTCATATGCCTTGGGAGTGGGTAGCTCTGCGGGAATTCCTGCTAAGATGCAGTCTTTAAAGTTCATATAATTACGAATTACAAATTACGAATTACGTTTGGTGCTGACTTGTATTTTTCCAATAATTCTACATAAATCTTCACAATCGGAAAGTAAACTGTCAGCCATTTTGGGTGTTAAATAGTTTGTTGCATAGAGTAATTTTATCCAGTACAAAGTTTCTCTAGACTCTTTATATGCTATAGATATTTTGGAAATAAAATCAGCTTTTGATTGCCCTCCGATAGCTTCTTCTATATTTGCTCCTATTGATGTGCCAGATCGAAGCATTTGTTTAGATAAAATATATTCGTTTTTTTTATCTTGAAGATATTTATAAGCTTTTACAATGCGTATGGCAAAGGCAAAACTTTTTTCTCGTATAATATTATTATCTTTCATTACAAACGTAATTCGTAATTTGTAATTCGTAATTATTTTGTGGCCAGTGCTATTGCTTTATCCATCGCCTTATCTAATTTTTCATGGGCTTTTCCACCGGCTACGGCGATGAAAGGTTGTCCGCCACCACTTCCGTTCATTTCTTTGGCCGCTTCTTTTACGATGTTAGAGGCAT
>JAVBSQ010000100.1:0-6739 GCA_031556695.1 Bacteroidales bacterium
AAATTCCCATTTTTTCGGTCAAAGAAACGCAATTTGTGGCTACAGCGGTTAACTATATGGCTGTTTCTGCCAATCCTATGGCGCTGTTGGCCATTGGTGCAGCTATTAATTTGAAACAGTTGCGGTCGGGACTACGAAATGTACTGGCAGTTTCTGCTATCAAACTGGTGGTGGGCCCGCTCATTTTCACTTCTATTGCCTATTTCCTGCGTGATTTATTCGGCTTCAGCGGCGACGACCTGCTGGTACTGATGATTTCCTACGCTGTACCCACCGCCGTGGCCAGCTATGTGATGGCCAGTAAAATGAATAACGATGCCGACCTTGCCGCCGACATTGTACTGGTGACCTCCCTCCTTTCCCTATTTACGCTTACGGGTTGGATTTATGCGTTTAAGGTGGCGGGGATAATATAAGTTTGTAAAGTTAGAAAGTAGAAAGTTATAAAGATAAAGGCGATCGTCTAAGACTGTTGTTGTGAGGCGTTTTGGGCGCGGAGCTCGTCTATTTTAAATATAGCTTCGTTCATGTTATTCTTAGCCAATTCAAAATTTGAATCCAAACTTATTGCCTGTTGATATTTTTCTATACAATCTTCCAATAATTTTTCTTCTTTAGTTAGCATGAATAAATCAAATAAAGATACCCCCCAGTTATTATAAGCACTTGCATTGTTAGGATTTAATTCTGTCGATTTTTGATAATAGTTGATAGCTTCTTTATATTTCTTTTCAACATGCGCATTATAACCTTTAATAAACCATTCTTCTGCCGTTAATTCTGCTTCAGGTTTGGTTTGATCTAATTTTTTTGCCGCTTCTGCTATCTCTTTCTTTCTCTCGGGGCTTTGGTTTTCAGGAAGGGTATGATACATATTTTTGACCAACTCATCCGATTCATTTTTATTTTTTTCTATATCACATAAATGTCCTTGTGCTTTCTCAGTTATAGCTTCTATTTCTTGTTTAAGCAGCTTGGTTTTTTCCAGTTCAGCTTCACTTTCTTTAAGATATTTCCTGCTGTTTTTATTTAACAACCAACTTAGAATAGAAAATACAATAGTTAGGAAACCTATCCATATACCAAATCCCGCAATCCACGATGAAAGGTTCTGTTCCGCTACATGAACATATTTATCTTGTCTATCTATACTGGCATTTAACTCTTCTTTTTGCTTGGAGAATTCTTTCTGCAAGCCTTCCAATTCTAGTTTTTGTTGTTGTAGTACAAGCTGCAAATCCCGTTCTTGTAATTGCAGCTTCAGATCAATCTCCGTTTGGGAGTAGGTCGGTTGTTGAGCAGGCTTATTATTCGGGTTTTGTTGGGCAAAAGCCAATATACCTACCAATAAAAAGAAAAACAGGAATATCTTTTTCATAGGATGGGAATAACGGAATAAAAACAGACATGTAAAATCCTCACAAAGATAGGATTATATTTTTAATAAACAAAAATAGCCGACCAAAAAGGCCGGCTATTCATCTGTGCTAATTCGTCAAATCCGTGTTATCTGTGTGCCATGCACGCTATTCGTACTGCGCCAGCAGTCCCGCTACCTGTCCGGCTTCGAGGCGGCCATGCACTTTCTCGCCAATCATTACCACGGGGGCGAGGCCGCAGGCACCTACGCAGCGCAGGCAGTCAAGCGAGAACTTACCATCAGCGGTAACTTCGCCTACATTGATGCCCAACTCTTTTTTGAACTCGTCCACCACCTTTTCCGCGCCACGCACGTAGCAGGCCGTACCCAGGCAGATAGAGATAGGATGCTTTCCCTTTGGCTTCATGGTAAAGAAAGAGTAAAAGGACACCACACCATACACCTGTGCATCGGAGATATTTAACTCCGAGGCAATGGTGCGTTGTACCTCTTCCGGCAGATAACCGAAAGTTTCCTGCGTTTTGTGCAGCACGTTGATCAGTTCGCCTTCAGCGTTGTTAAACGAGCGGCAAATTTCTTTGATTTTATCGATTTGACAGCTTTGTAATGCTTCCATAATATTTGTCTCTCTTTAACTATTTATTTCTTTTGTCGAAGTAATGGGTATGCAGCAGGTGGTGTGACTTCTCACTCAGCGGCTTACCTAAAAATTCCTCATACAGTTTAATAACATCTTTGTTTTCATGCGACTTGCGGATAGGTTTTCCGGCATCTTCGCGGTAAATAGCATCAAAGCGGGCTTGTACCACAGAGGAATCACCATGATGAAGAGGTTGTCCGCCACCACCGATACAACCACCGGGACAAGCCATAATTTCAATGGCGTGGAAGTTGTACAGGCCGTTACGCATACCGTCCAACAGCTTGCGGGCATTACCCAGCTTGTGGGCTATACCGATATTGATTTTTGTACCGTTGAAGTCCACCGTAGCTGTACGTATACCTTCGAGGCCGCGCAACTCTTTAAAGTCCACACGCTCCAATTTTTTGCCGGTAAATACCTCGTAGGCCGTGCGGGTGGCGGCTTCAATAACACCTCCGGTGGCACCGAATATCACAGCAGCGCCGGTTGATTCGCCCATAGGGTTATCAAACTCTTCGTCAGGAAGGGCTTGGAAGTCGATGTTAGCCTCACGTATCAGGTGCGCCAGTTCACGGGTAGAGATAGCGTAGTCCACGTCGGGGTTGCCGTTTACCTTAAACTCGTCGCGTTGGCACTCATATTTTTTCGCCAGGCAGGGCATCACTGATACCACTATCATATCCTCGCGTTTAATGCCTAATTTATCTGCTAAATACGTTTTAGCTATAGAGCCGAACATTTGTTGCGGAGAGCGTGCTGTTGATGGCACATCCAGCATGTCGGGATAGTTATGTTCAAAGAAGTTCACCCAAGCTGGGCAACAGGAGGTCAATATAGGCAGTTTCACGTCTTTGTCGCCCGCCAGGTGGCGACTGATACGGTCAAGCAACTCGGTGCCTTCCTCCATAATGGTAAGGTCGGCCGCAAAGTCCGTGTCAAATACATGTTTGAAACCCATTTCGCGGAGGGCAGCAACCATCTTACCGGTAACAATAGTGCCGGGAGCCATGCCAAACTCTTCGCCCAAGGCTACACGTACGGCGGGAGCAGTTTGTACCACCACAGTCTTAGTTTTATCCACCAGTGCACGGATTACTTTGTGCACCTGATCTACCTCGGTTAAAGCGCCGGTGGGGCACACGGCCACACACTGTCCGCAGAAGGTACAGGGTGATTTAATAAGATCCTGCTCAAAAGCGGGTGCTATCACTGAGTTGAAACCACGGTTAACGGCGCTAAGTGCACCTACGGTTTGTACGTCGTTACATACGGTTTCGCAGCGGCGACACATCACGCACTTATCCATATCGCGGATAATAGAGGGCGAAAGGTCGCGGCGGTAGGTGGACATCTCGGCATTTTCTACCGAATAAATCTCACGAATACCTAATTTTACCGCCAGGTCTTGCAGCTCACAACGTCCGGACTTGGGACATACCAAACAATCCTTCGGATGATCGGAAAGCAGCATTTCCATTACGGTTTTGCGTGCATTAAGCACACGGGGCGTATTGGTTTTTATCACCATGCCTTCAGTACAAGCAGTGGAACATGAAGGGGCTAAATTGCGCCGTCCCTCCTGCTCTACCACGCAAATACGGCAGCCGGCAGGTTTATTTTCTATACCTAATAATTCAAGGTTCATGTAGCAAAGCGCAGGGATATGAATACCTATTTTCTTTGCAGCCTGATGAACAGTGGTGCCTTTAGGAACGGTCACCTCTTTATAGTCTATCGTTAATTTTACGGTATCCATACTTTATACTTTCTTTGAAGGGATAATAATTGCACTAAATTTACATTTTTCCATACATGCACCGCAACGTATACATTTTGCCTGGTCAATAGTGTGCGGCATACGCTTCTCGCCGGTAATAGCACCGGTGGGACAAGCACGGGTACAAGCGGTGCAACCAACGCATTTATCTTCCAAAATGAGATATTGGCGCAAAGCTTTACACTGTCCGGCGGGACAATGTTGATCTTGTACGTGAGAAAGGTACTCATCAGCAAAATTATCTAAGGTAGACAGTACAGGGTTGGGGGATGTTTGCCCCAAGCCACACAAGGCTGTATCTTTGATTACCGTGCTGAGGTTGCGTAATTGATAAATATCTTCTTCCGTACCTTTTCCTTTGGTAATTTTATCCAACAGCTCGTACAGGCGTTTGTTGCCAATGCGACAGGGGGCGCACTTTCCACATGATTCTTCCACTGTGAATTCAAGGTAGAACTTCGAAACGGCTACCATACAGTCGTCTTCGTCCATCACAATCATACCGCCGGAGCCCATCATGGAGCCCACTGCCAGCAGGTTGTCAAAGTCAATAGGTGTGTCGAGGTGTTTCTCGGTTAAGCAACCGCCGGAGGGACCTCCGGTTTGCACGGCTTTAAACTTTTTGCCGTTTTTGATACCGCCGCCAATTTCAAATATCACCTCACGCAGCGTAGTGCCCATAGGCACTTCAATCAAGCCTACATTGTTTATTTTTCCGGCGAGGGCAAACACTTTTGTCCCTTTTGATTTTTCGGTTCCTACCTTAGAGAACCATTCGGGGCCATTAAGGTAGATGGCCGGTATGTTAGCCAATGTTTCCACGTTAGTCACGTTAGTAGGCTTGCCCAGGTAGCCTGATTCCGCGGGGAAAGGCGGCTTCACGGTAGGTTCACCGCGTTTACCTTCCATAGAGTGAATCAATGCGGTTTCTTCACCACACACAAAAGCGCCGGCACCATAGCGGAGGTCAATATCAAAGGATTGTTTACTTCCTAAAATATTATCTCCCAGCAAGCCGTATTCGCGCGCCTGGTCAATAGCCTTCTGCAGGCGTTTGATGGCCAGCGGATATTCCGCACGTATATATACCAACCCTTTAGTGGCACCAATACAGTAGCCGCAAAGAGCCATAGCTTCAATGACAGAGTGCGGGTCGCCCTCAAGTATAGAGCGGTCCATGAATGCTCCCGGGTCACCCTCGTCCGCATTACACACCACATATTTTTGGTCAGCTTTATTTTTACTTGCTATTTCCCATTTCAGCCCTGTGGGAAAACCTCCGCCACCACGGCCGCGCAAGCCTGATTTTTTTATCAGATCAATAGCTTGTTCAGGAGTCATGCTTTCCATAGCTTTTGCCAAGGCGGCATACCCATCGCGAGCAATGTATTCGTCAATATTTTCCGGATCAATGAAACCGCAGTTGCGTAAGGCTATACGCATTTGTTTGCGGTAAAAATCCATATGCTTAGAATCGCTCACCGTAGTGCTGGTCTTGGGATCAACATATAATAAGCGTTCTATTTTATTACCTTTTATAACATGTTCTTCAACAATTTCCGCGGCATCAGCAGGTTTCACGCTGGTGTAGAAAGTACTGTCCGGCGCTATTTTTACGATAGGACCTTGTTCACAAAAGCCGAAACAACCGGTTTTGATCACCAGCGCTTCATCTTCTAAACCTTTATCCTTAATGGATCGTTGCAGATTTTCAATAATTAAGTCACTTTCCGAAGAGCGACAGCCTGTGCCACCACATACCAGCAAGTGCATTTTGTAGGACGATTTATCATCCTCCGCGGGCACATAGTGCTCCGGATTCTCGCTTTGTTCTCGCAAACTAAGCTTAGACTTTGCTTTTTGCTTGATTTTTTGCAAATCGCTTAACGATTTTACCTTATTCATTGTTTTTGGTTTAGATTCAGAATATAAAGATAGATACTTTTTTTTAATACCGTGCAAATTTTTAATATTTTTTCATCAATTTAGAGGTGATGAATTTTGTAGTTCAAAAATAATACTTACTTTTGTAGCGGATTTTAAGCCGCCAAATGACCATCACTCGTAATTCTGCTAGTTTATCTTGTTAAAATTAACCACTTTATGAAAAGCGTAAATGCTTTGGAATTAATGCCTATTGTTGACGAGGATATGAGAGAAGTATTATTTCGTATTGACCAATTAGAAAAACACGCTGACCGTCGCTTCAAAGAATTAAAAGACGAGATCAGAGAAGCGCGTGAGGAATCTAAAACTGCGCGTGAAGAGACCAATCGTCGTTTAGCTGAAGAGCGTGAAGAGACCAATCGTCGCTTTGCTGAAGCGCGTGAGGAATCTAAAATTGCGCGAGAAGAGACCAACCGCCGCTTTGCAGCGTCTCTGGCTGCGTCTGACCTGCGGTTCAAAGAAACGCAAGCGGCAAACAACCGACACTTTAATCAAATGATGTGGACGTTGGGTGTTGTACTGACAATTATGACAGCCTCAATCGTAAAATTAATTTTCGGTTGACATCAGATCTTGTATCGCCGCTTGTGCACACAGGCAGCCAAATACCGCCGGAAGGTAAGATATGGTACCTACAATAGACTTCTTATTTTGCTCGTTAACCAGCTCAATGGCATTAGGGTTAGGTAATTCTGTAGAAAAAACCACTTTTACCCCCCGTTTAATTCCTTTTTCACGCCCCAATCGTTTGCGCAATTGATGGGCTAAGGGACAGTTGAATGATTTTGAAATATCAGCTATTTTCAAAGCAGAAGCATCATACTTAGCCCCTGCTCCCATGGCACTTATAACAGGAATTTGTGCCCGCACACAGTGGTCTATAAGGGCTATCTTGGGGGCAAGGGTGTCGATGGCGTCAACGACATAATTGGGTGACGGGTGACGAGTGACGGTTGACAAACTCAATGGAAATATGTTATGGATCGTTTCT
>JAVBSQ010000114.1:0-11586 GCA_031556695.1 Bacteroidales bacterium
TCTACCGACGAGGTGTACGGCTCACTGGACAATGGCGGTTTCTTCCTGGAAACCACCCCCTACGACCCTAAATCGCCCTACTCAGCCTCTAAAGCCTCGTCTGACCATTTCGTGCGCGCTTTCCACAACACCTACAAGCTACCTGTAGTAATCAGCAACTGCTCTAACAACTACGGCCCTTTCCAATTTCCTGAGAAATTAATTCCCCTCTTCATCAACAATATTCGCCATAACAAACCCCTGCCCGTTTATGGCAAAGGCGACAACGTGCGCGACTGGCTCTTCGTGGAAGACCACGCCCGCGCCATCGACATCATCTTCCATAAAGGAGTGAACGGCGACACCTATAACATAGGCGGATTTAACGAGTGGAAAAACATAGACCTTATCAAGGTGATGATAAAAACAGCAGACCGACTGCTGGGTCGCGCCGAAGGCGAATCAGAAAAATTGATTACCTATGTAACCGACCGTGCGGGACATGACCTGCGCTATGCTATTGACTCCACCAAACTAAAAAATGAACTGGGCTGGGAGCCCTCCCTGCAATTTGAAGAAGGTATTGAAAAAACCATAAAGTGGTATCTGGAAAATCAAGAATGGATGGACAATGTTACCTCCGGCGACTACCAGAAGTATTACGATAAAATGTATAAAAACAGATAATGAAAATAACAATTGTTGGCACCGGATACGTTGGCTTAGTCACCGGCACCTGCTTTGCAGAAATGGGTGTTGATGTAAGCTGCATTGATGTAAATAAAGAAAAAATAGACAAGCTCAACCAGGGTATTATACCCATCTATGAGCCCGACCTGGACACACTGGTGCATAAAAATGTGAAGGCCGGACGCCTGCATTTCTACACCGACATTGCTGCCTCGCTACATAACACCGATGTGGTGTTCAGCGCCGTAGGAACACCTCCCGATGAAAACGGCAGCGCCGATCTGAAGTATGTGCTCGAAGTAGCACGCACCGTGGGACAACTCATGCAACAATATGTGCTCTTTGTCACCAAAAGCACCGTACCCGTGGGCACTGCTGAAAAAGTACGCGAAGTGATACAGGCAGAATTGACTGCCCGTGGCGCTGATATTCCCTTCGACATAGCTTCCAATCCTGAATTTTTAAAGGAGGGGGCAGCTATTGACGACTTTATGCGTCCCGACCGCATTGTGGTGGGCGTGAACAGCAGCAAGGCGCGCAGCATCATGGAGCAACTGTATAAACCGTTCACCCTCAACGGCCACCCCATAGTATTTATGGATATTCCCTCGGCAGAGATGACCAACTACGCCGCCAACGCCATGCTGGCCACACGTATCAGTTTTATGAACGATATAGCCAACCTCTGCGAACGTCTGGGCGCTAACGTACACGACGTGCGTAAAGGCATAGGCAGCGACCCGCGTATAGGGCCTAAATTTCTTTACCCGGGCTGCGGATACGGTGGCTCCTGTTTCCCTAAAGATGTAAAAGCACTCATCAAAACAGCCGAAGAACACGGCTACGACATGCGTGTTCTACAAGCCGTAGAAGAGGTGAATGAAGATCAAAAAACATTGCTTTACCGTAAGCTCTACAAACACTTTAACGGCGACCTTAAAGGTAAACATATTGCCCTGTGGGGACTCTCCTTCAAACCGCAAACCGACGATATGCGGGAAGCACCCTCACTAGCCATCATTGAGAAACTGCTGGCAGCCGGATGTAAGGTATCCGCTTACGACCCCGTGGCTATGGGAGAAGCCAAGCATACACTCGGCAGCACTATTAGCTACTGCACGGATATATATGACACAGCCAAAAATGCAGATGCCATACTGCTCATTACCGAGTGGAAAGAATTCAGATTGCCTGATTGGAACCGTATTCGCAACAATGTGAACAACCCCGTTTTATTTGATGGACGTAATATTTACGACCCCGCTGAGATGAAAAATGAAGGATTTACTTACTACGGACTCGGAATTTAATGGTACAAGGTGAAAAGGCCCAGGGTAAAAGGTATCCAAACACCATTTACCTATACACCTTGCACCCTTCACCAAATTATACAAAAAAATAATCAACCATGAGCACTAATCCTCAACACTCATCACTCATCACTCATCACTCCAAAATACTGGTAACCGGCGGTGCCGGATTTATAGGTTCGCATTTATGTGAACGCTTATTGAATGAGGGAAACGAAGTGATTTGTCTAGATAATTATTTCACCGGATCACGTGATAACATCGTACACCTGCTCAATAATCCGCGCTTTGAGCTCGTACGGCATGATGTCATCAACCCTTACATGGCTGAGGTAGACCATATATATAATCTGGCCTGTCCCGCCTCCCCCGTACATTACCAGTACAATGCCATCAAAACCATCAAAACCTCGGTGATGGGCGCTATTAATATGTTGGGACTGGCCAAGCGCACCCGCGCCACCATACTGCAAGCCTCCACCAGCGAGGTGTATGGCGACCCGCACGTGCACCCTCAACCTGAAAGCTACTGGGGAAACGTTAACCCCATAGGTATACGCTCCTGCTACGATGAGGGCAAGCGTTGTGCCGAAACCCTGTTCATGGACTACCACAGGCAGAACGATGTCAAAATAAAAATTATCCGTATATTCAACACTTATGGCCCACGCATGCACCCGCAAGACGGACGTGTAGTATCCAACTTTATCATACAAGCCTTGCAAGGTAAAGATATTACCATTTACGGAGATGGTATGCAAACACGCAGCTTCCAATACGTAGACGATTTAGTAGAAGCAATGATACGCATGATGCAGACACCCGACACCTTCATAGGACCGGTAAATACCGGCAATCCAAATGAATTTACCATGTTGGAATTGGCACAGATGGTGATTAAACTAACTAATTCCAAATCAAAAATCGTTCATCTTCCTTTGCCTTCCGACGACCCCAAACAGCGCCAGCCGGATATTTCTCTGGCAAAGAAAATGCTCAATAACTGGGAGCCCAAAATTCAATTGGAAGAAGGGCTCACCAAAACCATTAACTACTTTAAGGGTACGAGGTAACAAGGGACAAGGTGTAAAGGTATTTAAAATACCCTGTACCTTTTACCTTGTACCCTTCACCAAATTATACAAAAAGATAATCAACCATGAGCACAAACTCTCAACCCTCAACTCTTAACTCTCCACTGATACTCGTCACCGGAGGCACCGGATATATTGGTTCACACACCGTTGTAGAACTACAACAAGCAGGTTTTGAGGTAATAATTATTGACAACTTGTCTAACTCCACCCGTGAAGTACTCAGGGGGATAACCCGCATTACCGGCACTGCACCTCACTTTGAAGAGGTGGACTGTTGTGATTATAAAGCACTGCTTGGCGTGTTCAATAAATATGAGAATATTAAGGCTGTAATTCACTTTGCAGCTAGTAAGGCAGTAGGTGAAAGCGTAGAAAAACCACTTCTCTATTACCGCAACAACCTGCAATCACTCATAAACTTACTGGAAATAACGACCACACATGGCGCCGGAAGATTAGTTTTCTCTTCCTCTTGTACGGTGTACGGACAACCCGATCAATTGCCGGTCACTGAAGATGCACCCATCAAGCCCGCAATATCACCTTACGGCAACACCAAACAAATAGGCGAAGAAATCATACGCGACACCGTGCACTCCGGAGCTCCTATAAAAAGTATTCTGCTCCGCTACTTCAACCCCATAGGTGCACATCCTTCAGCTGAAATTGGTGAGCTACCCATAGGTGTACCGCAAAATTTAGTGCCTTTCATCACCCAAACGGCCTTTGGCTTACGCAAAGAACTTAGCGTATTTGGCAACGACTACAACACACCCGACGGCAGTTGTATTCGCGATTACATTAACGTGGTTGACCTGGCTAAAGCACATGTTATAGCCATTCAACGCCTGCTGCAAAATACGGCGGAAGCTAAATTGGAAACATTCAATATTGGCACAGGCAAAGGATTATCCGTACTTGAATTGGTGGAAACATTTCAACGCGTAAGTGGTGTTAGACTACCCTACCGTATTGTAGGACGGCGGGAGGGAGATATAGAACAAGTGTGGGCCAATCCTAAAAAAGCAAATGAGGTGTTGGGTTGGAGTGCTAAAGAAAATATTGACGATACCCTCCTTTCTGCTTGGCGATGGGAGCAAAAAATACGTAACGGAAAATAAGTTTAGTTTTTGTGCAAGTGTGATAGCAGGTAATAAAGATAACGGTCAATAACCAGCAATACCCCCAGTAATATCAACAGCAAGCTCCAGTCAGGCAGCAAATTTTGCCAACTGATAAACAATACCGGAATAGCCAGTAAAAGATAGAAAAATACAATCACCCGCACCACGCCGGCATGCGTATAGCCTTTTCTTAATATGGCATGATGGGTATGTTTCTTGTCGGCCACAAAAGGTGAATGACCATTCATTATACGCAAAATAAATACACGAGCGGTATCAAATACCGGAACCAATACCAGCACAACACCGGCGCTCAATACAGCATGAAATTTATAAGGACTGAAGTTCGACAGGTTTCCATTGGCATTAATAAAATTAATGCTAGCCACAGCCAAAAGCATGCCTAAGACCAAAGACCCTGTATCACCCATAAATATGGAAGCCGGCCTCCAGTTATAATATAGAAAACCTAATAAAGCGCCTACAAAGCAAACCAGGTATATAGCTTCTTCCATATTGCCCACCCAATAATTCCACAAAGAAAGAAAACTAAAAGCTAAAAAAGCTATGGTTCCGGCTAAACCATCAACACCGTCAATTAAGTTAAAGGCATTGGTTACAAATACAATAAATAAGATACTGCCAATAACCGATACCCAATAGTTCAACTCATAAATACCAAATAAACCGTAAAGAGAGGTAAGCTGTACATTAGCTAGAAAAACTAAAAGGCTGGCAGCCACTATCTGTACACACAATTTCACTTTGGCAGAAACAGGAACCATATCATCACGTATACCTATTAAAGCCATTAGAACCAAAGCAGTGGTAATGAAACTCCATGGCTCATGCGAAAAACCTTGAGGCATCCATAATAATATGGCTACCAAACAGGCTAAAAACATGATAGCCCCCCCCATGGAGGGAATTGTTCCTTTATGAATTTTACGCCGGCCACCTTTATCCATGATATGCATTCGTTGTAAAAATTTAACAAACAAAGGCATAACAAGAAAAGTGATCGCCAACGAAGTTATTGCGCTGTAAATCAGTTTAGACATAAGAAATGAGCAGATTTAGGTTTTTAGGTTTAAAGTTTTCAAATGTAAGCTTTTTATTTTAAACGTCCAAATCAACCCTTCAGGAACAACTTATCAACGAGTTATCAACAGGCGGTAAAAATGATAAATAACTGTAAATAAAGCAACCATATTCCTTTATCAACAAAACGTCAAATGTTCATTAGAGAAGGGGGTAAAATTTGTATCTTTGCTACCCGAAAGAAGAAAAGAAATGGCAAAAAGCTACAATACGAACCCTCATAAAAAAATCGAAGCCAATGTAAACATGGCCGGTTTGGAACTCGGGAAAAAACCGCCCCAAGCGGTGGATCTTGAGGAGGCTGTATTAGGTGCGGTAATGTTAGAAAAATTTGCCATCGTTAACATACAGAACCTTCTTAAACCGGAGAGCTTCTATAAGGACAGTCATCAAAAAATTTATCGTGCCGTACAAGACTTGTCTACCCGCCATGAGCCTATCGACCTGCTTACAGTTTCAGAAGAATTAAAAAAAAGAAATGAACTTGATGAGATTGGTGGTCCCTACTACCTCTCACAACTGACCCTCAAAGTGGGTTCTGCCGCTCACGTGGAGTACCATGCTAAAATCATTGCCCAAAAATATATACAGCGTGAACTGATAGGCATATCATCGGAAATTCAACGTGATTCTTTTGATGATGCTATTGAGGTAGATAAATTGCTGGACTCAGCACAACAAAAAATATTTGAGCTGGCGGAAGGGAATATACGCAGCGAGACCAAACATGTCAGCTATATCGTATCTGAAGCTATCAAAGAAATTGAAACAGCACAACTGCGCGACGATGGCCTCAGCGGAACACCCTCCGGATTCTCCGCTCTTGACAAGATGACCTTGGGCTTCCAGCCCTCCGACCTGTTAATCATAGCCGCTCGCCCTTCTATGGGTAAAACAGCCTTTGTACTTTCCATGGCGCGTAATATGGCCGTTGAACATAAGGTGCCGGTGGCCTTCTTCTCTTTGGAAATGTCGTCGATACAGCTTGTAAAACGTTTACTCACCGGCGAAACGGGTATCAGTTCCGACAAAATTCGTGGAGGACAAAAACTGGAGGCTCATGAGTGGACACAACTGGAAACTAAATTACGTAATTTGGTGGAAGCGCCCTTATATATTGATGATACACCGGCTCTGTCTATCTTTGAATTTCGCGCCAAAGCACGCCGGCTACATCTGCAGCACGGTATCAAAGCCATCATCATTGACTACCTGCAGTTAATGACTGGCCCTCCCGACCTGCGCGGTTTACGTGAACAAGAGGTGTCTGCCATTTCCCGCTCCCTGAAAGCTATTGCTAAAGAATTAAATATTCCGATTATAGCCCTGTCTCAGCTCAACCGCTCGGTGGAAACCCGCGGTGGTAACAAACGACCGCAACTAAGTGACCTTCGTGAGTCCGGCGCTATTGAGCAAGATGCCGACTTGGTACTTTTCATCCACCGTCCGGAATATTACGGCATGACGGAAGATGAGATGGGTAACTCCCTCCGTGGCATAGCAGAGATTATCATTGCTAAGCATCGTAACGGCGCAGTAGGTGATATTCAACTACGCTTCTATAGCGACCAGGCGAAGTTTGCCGACCTGGAAGACCTTGCTTTGCAAGGCCTGTCCGGCGAAGGCACCCGCACCTTTTCCTCATCAATGAATAGCGCAGCTGCCGGCCGTATGGGGCAGAGCGCTGAGTTTGACCTACCGCCCGCTGAAGGGCCGGCACCGTTCTAATTGTTGTTTTTAATATATACCACCAAAATTGTATTTTCTAAGGGTTACCGGTGGTAATGCAACCCGGCGCGGAGGACCTTCCCGCCGGGTTGTTCTTTTATTGATAGTTGACAATGTCGGGCGCCATGGGAGTATAGCGCTGCTCATTAATTCGCGGTTCGCTTGACAACCGAAACCAGTTTATACTTCCATGTAGGGGATTGCATATGGCATAGCCAAACTGAAACTGGAAAGAAGTAAATATCAACCTGTCATTCTTGATCCTCACGCCGGCGCCCGCCGTCATGGAGAAATCATTATCAAACACAGCATAATTATCGCCCAACCAGCCCATATCAGCAAAAGCATAAAAAGCAAAACGGAAATTATAGAAGTAAATAGGTGAAAAATATACTGACTCCAAATTTACCAGCATGCGGTTTAGCCCACTCGCCGAACGGGTATTCAAGGTTTTTATACGACCGTCCAAAGTAATCCGTTCCCGTTCTCCCTCCAAGCGATTGAAACCCGTAGTATAATTCAGCCGCGCAAAATTACGCAAGGTACCCTCCCCTATCTTCACCAAATTGGTAAAATAATTTAACTGTAACACCACCGCCGATTGCTGTGGCATCCAATAATCTGTACTAAAAAACGAACCGCCGCTAATACTCCCGCTCATGTAGCCAAACCGAAGCATCTGCCCTGCACTAAACTGCGCGCCCAAATAATAAAGATTATAAAACTCGTCCCACTTATACCCGCCGGTGAGCCCTAGCTTGTAGCCATACGGAATATCCTCACTATTGGAAAAGCCATAAATATAACTACCGCGGTAGAAACTTTCCTGGTAAAAACCCAAGGACACAAGGGCTGTCGTACTATTATGATAATACGGATTCATTGTTGGCGCAACCTCTATCTCAAAATCCATATCCTGATAAACAATATTGGTCCACCTTCCCGTCAAAAACAAGCGTTGTTTCAAACCTTTAAATTTCAAGGTTAAACCGCCCCATGGGTCAATGGTTTGCCGTAGTACGTACAGTGACGTATCCTTTAGTCGCTGTGGCTCGTCAATGGAAGCTATCTGGTAAAAAAAACCGCCGGCGTAATCTGTAGGTTTTATAAAAGGTTTTATAGCATTTACCTGATAGGTATATTGCTCATAGCTCATATCTGCAAAACCTCCCAAATTGATAAAACTACCTAAAAGGTTCTCGGCATTATACCCCAAAATATATCCGTTTACATGAGGCTGCGTAGTGCGAAAATAGGTACCCAGCGTAAATTTATGCCCTAAGCCAAAAAAGTTATTATCATAGGCTGAAGTACCATATTCACCGGAACTCTTCTGAGATAAATCCAGGTTAATACTCCAATGGTCACGCGAATATACAATCATATCTACCTCACCTGCATGTTCCTCCAAGCTGTCACGCACCTGCAAAAGAATATAGGCATCGGAAATAAAGTTCAAGGAACGTAAGAGTTCTTCATTGTGAATCATTTCCAATGCATCTACCTTATCTCCCACACGAAATAAAAGATTATCCTGAATAACCCATTCCCGCGTGGTATAGTGCACGGCATTTACTGTTCGGGCAAAAAAATTCTCGTCCTTATTGCTATAAATATTGCTAGGTAGTATATATATGTTAGCAATCCTTAATCCTTCAAAATTTTCAAAATAAGAAGTTTCATCTATCAACTTTTTAGATGCTTGTCTCGCCTCATTCCTTGTCCAGTCATTATTTACCACTATCGAATTAACAATAAAGTCGGTAAATTTTGATTTTTTAGCACGCGACTGTAAAGCGTCGTAGAACTCATTCGACTTGGTATACGTTTTTTTATTGAGCATAGAGTCGGCAGGCACTTGCAACTGCACATGTGTACTATCCTGTGCAAAAACACATTGCACAATAAAAGTCAAGATTAATATACATAGTAATAGCCGCATACCCAAGCAAATGTAGGTTTTATTTTGTAAAAACCAAAATATTTTGCACCTTTGAAAGATGAAAATTCACAAAATACATAAACAAATGAAAAAGAAATTAACGCTCCTTTTTACTTTGTTAGCTGTTGTTTCCTTCGCTTATGCACAAGGCGGAATCAAGCTCACAGAGTACGACCTTCCCAACGGCTTGCATGTAATATTGCATCAAGACCACAATACTCCTAATGTTATTGCCTCCATAATGTACCACGTGGGTGCCAAGAATGAAGATACTACCCGCACCGGCTTTGCCCACCTTTTTGAACACCTTATGTTCGAAGGCTCTGCCAATGTGGCTCGTGGCGATTATTTCAAGATCATACAAGCTGCCGGCGGTTCATTGAACGCCAACACCACGCAAGACCGTACTTATTATTACGAAATGATGCCTGCCAACCAGTTGGAACTGGCATTGTGGGCGGAAGCTGACCGTATGCTTGACGCGAAAATCGACTCTATTGGTGTTGCTACCCAAAAAGGAGTAGTTATTGAAGAGAAAAAACAATCCTACGACAGCAAGCCTTACGGAACCTGGATGTACGAAGTAGGCCGCCGCGCCTTTACCGTGCACCCCTACCGTTGGCAAACCATAGGCTCCGAAGAACATATCAGCAACTCTTCTTTTGATGATGTGTATCATTTCTATAAAACCTATTATGTACCCAACAATGCCGTATTGGTGGTAGTGGGCGACTTTGACGAAGCACAAGCCAAACAATGGATTGAAAAATATTATGCCGGTATCCCCAAAGGCACCCTTCCTATGAATATCCCTACCATTGTGGAGCCGGAACAAACAAAAGAGGTACGTGATACCATATACGACAAAGTACAAATTCCTGCCGTATTCATGGGTTACCACGGTCCCGCCATGGAAAAAGATGCTTATGTGGTAGAAATTCTCAGCAAAATCCTTTACGGAGGTGCCAGCTCACGTTTCAAAACAAATATAGACGATAAAGGTATCACCCTGCAAACATTCATATTCCCTCATATTTTGGAAAATCCGGGACTTATCTACGTGGCCGGTTTTGCTAATGGCGAAAAAACAGCCGAAGATGTAGAGAAAGCACTTAGCGCTGAACTGGAACGTGTACAAAACGAACTGGTAAGTGAAGATGAATTCAAAATGGCTATGGCCTCTAAAGAATTCGAAGTAGCCCAATCACTCAAAAAAATTGAAAATATAGCACAGGAATTAGCCAACAACTATACTTATTTTAAAGATGCCGGCCGCATCAACAGAGAATTAAGTTTCTACGAAGACATTACCCGTGAAGACCTGCAACGAGTGGCTAAAAAATATTTTTCTCAAAATAACCGCGTAGTGCTTTATTATCTCCCTAAAAAATAAAAATCATGAAAAAAGTATTCAATATAATAACCCTCCTGCTTATTGCCTTCATAGCCAATGCACAGGAAGTGGATCGCAGTGTGCGGCCTGTTGCAGCTCCTGCAAAAACCTTAGAAATTAAAGATGCACAAACTTTCACCTTGCCTAACGGATTAAAGGTATTTGTGGTGGAAGACCACCGTGCCCCAACCGTTTTTTATTCGCTGATGCTTGATCTTCATACCGCATTGGAGGGCAATAAAGCCGGTTTAAGCACTATGTTCACCTCTGTGATTGGTACTGCTACCAAAACACGTACCAAAGAACAAATTAACCGTGAAGCCGACCTCATAGGTGCCCGTATAGGAAGTCATACCGGTGGCGGATCTGCCAGCGTACTGAAAAAATATGAAGCACAAATGCTTACCCTCTTTACTGATATCATCTTCAACCCTGTCTTCAATCAAAGCGAATTTGACATCGTAATGAGTAAAGAAAAGAGTGGTCTTAAAATGCTGGGCGATGATGCCGCAAGCATGAACCAACGCCTTTCTGCTGCTCTTACCTATGGCAAAGGCTACCCATCCGGTGAACTAACCACTGAAGAGAGCTTGAACAACATCACGGTAAAAGACCTTGATACCTTCCACAAAACCTATTTTGCACCTAACATTGCACGCCTGGTTATTGTTGGCGACATCACCTTAGACGAAGCCAAAGCCAACGCACAAAAATATTTCGGCAAATGGGCCAAGAAAAAAGTGGCTGAAGCCAAATATACTATTCCTACCGCTCCTGCGCAAGCTAAAGTTGCTTTTATTGAAAAAGCAGGCGCCGTGCAATCGTCTATCGACTTCTCCTATCCTGTTGAATTAAAATATGGCGCTCCCGATATCGTAGCCTCTTCATTGATGAGTTATATCTTTGGTGGTGGTAGCTCAGGACGTTTATTTCAAACCTTACGTGAGCAAAAAAGCTATACTTATGGTGTTTATAACCGTTTGAACCCCGGTGAATTGGTGGGCCGTTACAACATCTCCTCAGGTCGTGGACAAGCGCAAGTGAAAGCCTCCGCTACCGACAGCTCTATTTATTTCATTAAGGAAGAAATGAATAAGATGATTAACACGCCCGTTGACGAAAAAACCCTGCAAAATGCCAAAACTTATTTAGCGGGTAGCTTCGGCCGTTCATTGGAAGATGCTTCTACCATTGCACAATTTGCCCTATATATCGACAAATA
>JAVBSQ010000122.1:0-4674 GCA_031556695.1 Bacteroidales bacterium
AGCGGGCGTAGCCGGTGCTTCAAAGCTATGCCGTTGGTGCGTAGCAGCGCAAACACGGAAGCCGAGTCGGTGGACGACATTACTGACGCCAACAACAGCGCTTCTAAAAATGTAAATTCTATAGAAGGAAAGAAAAACAAGCAACCATAATAAATAAAAATACCGGTAAACAGCGCCGTTAATAATACTCCCACCGTAGCCAATATTATCCCTTCTTTCACCACAGGCTTAATCTCCCCGTACTTCGTGTCCATACCACCCGAAAAGAGAATAATGCACAAAGCTACCACACCAATCACCTGCGCTATCTGCGGACTATTAAGTACTATAAATCCCAACCCATCGTTGCCGGATAACATACCTACGCCGAGGAAAAGCAAGAGCACCGGAACACCAAATCTATACCCTGTTTTTCCGGCTATAATACTCATGAACAGGAGTAGGGAACCGACTAATAAGAAATGTTCTATCTGCATGTGCTATTCAATAACTTTATAAATTTGTTTGGCTTCGTCAAGGCTGCACGAATTAAAATGCCACCACTCGCTCTTGATCGTTCTAAATCCTGCATCCACCATCACCTTGCGCAGCAGCAAGCGACTTTCCAGCTCGCGCGGTGTGATGCGGCCTTTCTTCACCAGTTCATCTTCCTTATCCGTATTGGCTTCATAACCGAAATAATCGTAGGGCGTACCCATTTCCACCTGTTTACCTGTGCAGTCAATCAATGTCAGGTCCACCGCTGCGCCGAAGTTATGCATGCCGCCGCCATTATTAGGGTTAGCTACATAATAATCCCATTCTGTTCCTTCCACCATAGCCCACATCTCCCGTTGTATGCTGATAGGGCGTGCCGCATCAAAAACAATCATCGTTAAATCCGGGCGAATTTTCTTTAAAGCCTTATAAGCATTTAGTAACTTCTTTGCCACATCAGGTTGCAGGTAGGCCCGTGTGATATCATGGTACAACACCTTACCCATAAAATTATAAGGGCTGCAATACACCATCTGCACCATAATCCCCGGGTCAAGTGATGCTACATCTACCAATCCCATACCTTCCAACTCTTGTTCTTTGCCGGTGGGCTCATCTTGTATATGCGTACACAAGTGGTCCACCAAATAAGGATCCATAGGTGGATTACTTCCCTTCTGTTGGCAGGAAACAGTCATTAATATGTTGATTAATAACAAGAAAATGAGTGAATGGGTGTTTTTCATGGTAAATGATGTAAGTAACAGTTTGTAAAGGTAATAAAATAAAAAAAAGCACCAAATTTTTTTGATGCTTTTTTATAGATTGAAAAAGGTCTAGACTAGAATTGGTAACCTACACCAATTTGAAGAACACGGTTGCAAGCACCATCTGTATCTTTAGGAGCGTGGGTGAATCCAAAGTTATAGCGAGCATTGATTAAAAAATGTGAAAATAATTCCCTATCTTTACCGAAATTTTAATACGCACATGATCACCATAGACCAACTCAAAAACCTTCAAGAACGTGAACAGACGTTGAGGAGGTGTCTTTGACATCGACAGTAAACTGCTCGAAGTAACCCGGGAAGAAGAACAAACACAGCGCCCCAACTTTTGGGACGACCCTAAAGCGGCAGAAGTGCAACTTAAAAAAGTGTCTTCCCTCAAATCATGGATTGAGGCCTACACCGCCGTAGCCACCGCCGTGGAAGACCTGGAGGTGCTGCTCGACTTTGCTAAACAAGACAATTCAGCCGAGGGAGACCTTGATACCCAATATGCCAAGACCGTGGAGTTGGTAGAGGAATTGGAAATGCGCAATATGCTCGGCGCCGAAGAAGACAAACTTGGCGCTATTCTTCGCATAAACTCCGGCGCCGGCGGCACGGAAAGCAACGACTGGAGCGCCATGCTCATGCGTATGTACATGCGCTGGGGCGAACGCAATAACTACAAAGTACACGTGCGCGAACTACTCGATGGCGACGAAGTCGGCATCAAATCATGCACCCTCGAATTTGAAGGCGACTATGCCTACGGTTTCCTTAAAGCTGAAAATGGTGTGCACCGCCTCGTGCGTATATCTCCCTTTAATGCGCAGGGGAAACGTCAAACCACCTTCTCCTCCGTATTCGTTATCCCCGCCATTGACGATACTATAGAAATAGACATCAATCCCGCCGACCTCGAATGGGATACCTACCGCTCCAGCGGCGCCGGCGGACAAAACGTGAACAAGGTGGAAACCGGCGTGCGCGTGCGGCACATACCCTCCGGCATAGTAGTGGAAAATACCGAGACCCGCTCACAGCTTGACAACCGTACCAACGCACTGCGTATCCTCAAGTCACATCTATATGATATTGAATTGCAGAAACGTCGCGCCAAAGAAGCAGAAATAGAAGGCAACAAAAAGAAAATAGAGTGGGGCTCCCAAATACGCAGCTACACCCTGCACCCCTACAAACTGGTCAAAGATCACCGCACCGACCATGAAACCTCCGATACCCAAGCAGTCCTCGATGGTGACCTTAACGCCTTCATGAAAGCATTCCTCATGGAAGGAGATTAGGGGATTAAGAAATTAAGAGATTATGACAGTGAGACCACATAAAAAGTTAGATGTTTGGGTGGAAGCCATGAAATTAGTTAAACAGGCTTATCAATTAACAGAAAATTTTCCTGTTGCTGAAAAGTATGGCTTAACCAACCAAATAAATAGAGCCGTTGTATCGGTGATGGCAAATATTGCAGAAGGAGCGGCTCGAGAGTCAAATAAAGAGTATATACACTTTCTTACAATAGCACAAGGCTCTTTATCCGAAGTTGATGCCCTCTTTGAAATTTCTTGTGAATTAAATATACTTTCTAAAAGTGAATATGCTAATGTCACAATACAAATAGATAAAGTCTCAGCGATGCTAGGTGGCTTAAAAAAATACCGCCGCAGCCTCCTAATCCCCTAATCCCTTAATCCCTTAATCTCATGTTCAAGTACCAAGATCCCTTTCCAATGGGCAAAGAAACCACCGAGTATTATTTGCTGACTAAAGACCATGTGTCCGTAGCTAATTTCAACGGCCGCGAGGTGCTCACCATAGCACCCGAAGGACTCACCGCCGTGGCGCGCGCTGCCATGCATGACTGTGCTTTTATGCTCCGCACCGAGCACCAGGAACAAGTAGCTAAAATCCTTAGCGATCCCGAAGCCAGCGATAACGACCGTGCCGTAGCCCTCACCATGCTGCTGAATGCTGAAATTTCCGCTAAGGGCCTGCTGCCTTTCTGCCAGGATACCGGTACAGCCACCATTGTGGGTAAGAAAGGACAAAACGTATTCACCGGCGGTAATGATGAGGAAGCCTTATCAAAAGGCGTGTATGAAACATACACCACCGATAACCTGCGCTACTCGCAAACCATTCCCCTGGACATGTACAAAGAAGTCAATTCGGGCAACAACCTGCCTGCTCAAATAGATTTATATGCCACCAACGGTGACGAATATAAATTCCTCTTTGTAGCCAAAGGCGGCGGCTGCGCTAATAAAAGTTACCTTTTCCAGGAAACTAAAGCACTGCTGAATCCACAGAGCCTGCTCACCTTCCTCATTGATAAAATGAAATCTTTAGGCACTGCCGCCTGTCCCCCTTACCATATCGCTTTTGTGGTAGGTGGCACTTCTGCTGAAGCCAACCTCAAGGCCGTGAAGCTCGCTTCTGCTAAATATCTTGATGATCTGCCCACAGTAGGCAACGAAGGCGGACAAGCCTTCCGCGATCTCGATATGGAACGTAAACTCTTGAAAGCAGCGCAAAATTTAGGCATAGGGGCACAATTTGGTGGTAAATACTATGCCCATGATATTCGCGTGATCCGCCTGCCCCGTCATGGCGCCTCTTGTCCCGTAGGTATGGGTGTGTCGTGTAGCGCCGACCGTAACGTCAAAGCAAAAATCAATCGTGAAGGTATATGGATTGAAAAACTGGAGAGCAATCCCGGCCGCCTGATTCCTGAAAAATATCGCAAAGAAGGACAAGCCAAAGGTGTAAAAATAGACCTTAACCGCCCCATGAAAGAAATACTCGCAGAGCTCTCCAAACACCCTGTTTCCACCTTCCTTTCCCTCAGCGGAACCATTGTGGTGGCGCGTGATATTGCACATGCTAAATTGAAAGAACGCATTGACAACGGAGATGGACTGCCTCAATACCTCAAAGACCATCCTGTGTATTATGCCGGTCCTGCCAAAACTCCTGCCGGTATGGCCAGCGGTTCCTTTGGCCCTACCACTGCAGGGCGTATGGACTCTTATGTTGACCTGCTACAAAAAAATGGTGGTAGCATGATTATGATTGCCAAAGGTAACCGTAGCGAGCAGGTAACCACTGCCTGTAAAACTTACGGAGGATTCTACCTTGGCAGCATAGGCGGCCCTGCCGCTATATTAGCGCAGGAAAATATCAAGAAAGTAGAACTGCTTGAGTATCCCGAACTGGGAATGGAAGCTATCTGGAAAATAGAAGTGGAAGATTTTCCCGCTTTCATATTGGTCGACGATAAGGGCAATGACTTCTTTAAAAGTATAAAGCCTAAGTGCTTTATCTCAGAAGAAGAATAGTAATAAAAAAGAGCGCCGCGGCGCTCTTTTTTATTAATTGTCTATATCAATTACATTAAACTGTAAGTCAAATT
>JAVBSQ010000141.1:0-6187 GCA_031556695.1 Bacteroidales bacterium
TCCCAAAACGTTCAGCCAGGCTATAATCATTGATACCGAAATCTTTTAGGGCAAGGTGAAAACGTAAAGAGCGCAAAGACTCTTTCTTTAAATTACCGGCTTCATATTCACTCCATAGACGCCGATTGTGTTTTTCGTAAATTTGAAAAAATTGGTCAAAAGAGGTGGTCTTTGCCAAACTGTATTCGTTAAACAGGTCGTTGATACAGTCGTATGAGTTTGTATGAAAATCCCATAAAGTATGGTCAAGGTCAAAAAAGACGACACGGTATTTTTTGGAGAAAAACATAGGTTGGCTTGTAAAATTAAGACTGCAAAAATAGGCATAAATTTTGTGCTTCAGGGATTTTTTTCATATCTTTGCATGATTTTCAACACTGAAAGAATGAGACAACTAAAGATCACAAAATCAATCACTAATCGTGAAAGCGCGTCGCTTGACAAATATCTACAAGAGATTGGCAGAGAGGAACTTATTTCGGTAGAGGAGGAAGTGGAACTAGCGCAGCGCATCAAACGAGGTGACCAAGAGGCCCTGGAAAAATTAACCCGTGCAAACCTTCGTTTTGTGGTGTCTGTTGCTAAACAATATCAAAATCAGGGCCTAAGCCTTCCCGACTTAATTAATGAGGGAAACTTGGGTTTGATTAAAGCTGCTGAAAAGTTTGATGAAACCCGTGGTTTTAAGTTTATTTCTTATGCCGTATGGTGGATTCGCCAATCTATCCTGCAAGCCTTGGCCGAACAATCACGTATTGTACGCCTTCCTTTGAACCAGGTAGGTTCATTGAATAAAATCAATAAGGCCTTAGCTAAATTTGAACAAGAAAATGAGCGTACCCCTTCACCTGAAGAGTTAGCCGCTATACTGGAAATACCCCGCGAGAAAATTTCAGACACCCTTCGTGTCTCCGGTCGCCATGTGTCTGTTGACGCACCTTTCGTTGATGGTGAAGATAACAGCCTGTTGGATGTATTGGTGAACAGTGATTCACCTAATGCCGATAGAGGCTTGATCAATGAATCACTCTCCCGCGAGATTGACCGTGCTTTATCTACCCTCACCGAGCGTGAACGTGATATCGTTAAATATTTCTTTGGTATTAATGGACAGGAAATGACCTTGGAAGAAATAGGGGAGCACTTCGGCTTAACCCGTGAGCGCGTACGCCAAATTAAGGAAAAGGCTATTCGCCGCCTCCGCCACAGCACCCGCAGTAAGTTATTAAAATCCTATTTGGGATAACAATATTTGCATATTTCGATAATTCGTTATATGTTTGCATAAACTTAGATCCTGAATTTTATGACCACTATACAATTCATATTTGCTATCATAGGTGCAATGATTGGGGTATCTACTATTACTGTAACGGTAATGGGTATTGTACTAAAAAGAACAAAAAAGAAGGGAATTGATGCACATCGATTAGATATAGTAGAGGGTAAGGTTAATACTCTTCAATGTGTGCATCATAATACTAGTGTTGTGAATATTGGTCAACAATTAAACGGTGTTCTAGGCACACTTAATGAGCACAGTAAATTTGCATCTAGAATAGACTCTTTGCATTTGGACCTGGCAAAGGTGCGAGAGGATGTGTCGTTTATTCGTGGATTACTTAATGCTCGGAATAAAGGAATTAATGCTTTTGGATTTACTGGAAATAATAGTCCGATGCAACTCAATGATAGGGGACGAGAGTTCGTTACAGAAACAAAATTAGATGACAGGATATATAGTAACTGGGAAGCCATAGAAGCATTATTAGATGTGTCCGGTATGAAAACGGCTTACGATATAGACCAATATTGTCTCCAAAGAGCGGTTGTTTCTCCAGAACAATTTCTTAAAGAAGAAGATGTTATATTTCTTAAAAATAAAGCTTTTTCTACAGGTGATAAACTAGAATCATATGCTGGTATGATTGGAGTTATTGTAAGAAATCGATATTTTCAAAAAAAAGGAATAAATATAGAAGATATTGATAAACAAAGCATATAATATAAGAGGGTGCTCAAAATAAATTGAACACCCTCTTGTCTATCTTTTGTTTAGTGTCTATTTTTTCTCTGTCTTCTTCACATCTCTGTATTCCAACCCTTCATTGTAAATTTTCATGGCGCGGAAGCTCATACCCATATTAGAGTAACCTCCATCATGGAAAAGGTTTTGCATGGTAACCTTGCGGGTAAGGTCGCTAAACAGTGTAATTACATAGTCAGCGCATTCACCTGCGTCTGCATTGCCGAGGGGACTCATACGGTCTGCAAAGTCCACCAGGTTGTCAAAGCCCATGATACCGCTACCCGCTGTGGTCATGGTTGGAGACTGGGAGATGGTGTTGATACGTATACGTTTTTCGCGGCCATAGATGTAACCGAAGCTACGGGCTATAGATTCCAACATCGCTTTTGCGTCGGCCATATCATTATAACCATACAGTGTGCGTTGTGCTGCTACGTAAGACAGTGCCACCACAGAGCCCCAATCGTTAATAGCATCGAGTTTACGGCACACTTGCAATACTTTATGGAAAGAGATAGCCGAAATATCCAATGTCTGTTGCAGATAGTTGTAGTCGAGATCGTCATAAGTGCGGCCTTTGCGTACGTTGGGCGACATACCTATAGAGTGTAATACAAAGTCAAACTTGCCTCCCAGTTGCTCCATTCCTTTGAGTACTAAGTTTTCAAGGTCTTCAACTTTAGTAGCATCAGCCGGAATGACAACAGTACCGCATTTTTTTGCCAGCTCATCAATACTACCTAAACGCATAGAAACAGGCGTGTTGGTCAATACAAACGTAGCTCCTTCCTCATGGGCGCGTTCTGCTACTTTCCAGGCTATCGACTTATCATTCAGGGCTCCAAAAATAAGTCCCCGTTTTCCTTTCAATAAATTGTACATAATTCTTTCATTAAATTTGGTGCGCAAAGATAAAAAACTTATTTTTATACCCGAATTTTTGTTAATCTAGGGGTCGTATTTGTGAATAAAGGGAAAGATACCTATAAAACGATAGCAGCGCCCGCAACCGGTCTGTACAAAGATAAAGGAAGCAAATTCCTGTCTTACGCTTTCCCTATTGACTCCGAAACTGAAATAAAACAACACGTCCGGCAACTCAAAAAAGAATATTTTGATGCACGTCATCATTGTTACGCCTATCGGATAGGGCTTAACGGCGAGCAATGGCGCGCCAATGACGACGGCGAACCCTCATCAACCGGCGGAAAACCCATACTGGGACAACTATTATCACAAGAGCTCACCAACATTTTAGTTGTGGTGGTGCGTTATTTCGGCGGAATAGAATTAGGCGTACCCGGACTAATCAAAGCCTACCGTAGCGCTACCGTTGAAGCCTTGGCTAACGCACAAATAGTGGAGAAAATTGCTAAAGAAATTGTTACTATAAAATTTCCGTACCTTGAGATGAATAATGTGATGAAACGCTTGAAGGACGAACAAATAGATATTGTAGAACAACATTTTGACAATGAATGTGAGTTTAAAATTGCAGTTCCTCTAAGTAAAAAAGTTTATCCCAATCTCTTAATCTCCTAATACCTTAATTTCGATGAAGAGCCTAATTTCCATTCACGATTTTTCCAAACAAGAGCTGCTTTATATCATGAAGCGTGCTGCTGAGTTTGAGTTTGATCATCATAACCAGTTGTTGAGGGGCAAGGTGGTGGCAGCTATATTTTTTGAGCCGTCAACCCGTACCCGCTTGAGCTTTGAAACGGCAGCCAATCGTTTGGGTGCGCGTGTGGTGGGTTTCTCCGATGCCGGCAATACCAGTGTGAGTAAGGGCGAAACATTGAACGATACTATTAAGATGGTTTCCAATTATGCTGACCTTATAGTGATGCGCCACCCGCTGGAAGGCAGTGCCCGCTATGCTGCCGAGGTGTCCAAAGTGCCGGTGGTGAACGCCGGCGATGGGGCTAACCAACACCCTTCACAAACACTCTTGGATATGTATTCCATACAGAAGACTCAAAACAAATTAGATGGGCTGACTATTACTATGGTGGGCGACCTTAAGTATGGCCGTACAGTGCACTCGCTGCTGCAAGCTATGTCGCACTTCAAAACCCGCTTTAAATTTATAGCTCCTCCCGAATTAAGCATGCCGCAGGAATATAAAAATTACTTGACAGAGCGCGGATTGCAATTTACTGAACACACTGTTCTCGAAGATAATATCGACGATACCGATATCCTTTATATGACCCGTGTGCAACGGGAGCGTTTTCAGGATCCTATGGAATATGAAAAGGTAAAAAATGTATATGAACTAAAAAACAGTATGCTGAAAAATACGCGTGAAAACCTCCGTATTCTTCACCCACTGCCCCGCGTGAATGAAATCAACGCTGACGTTGACGACAATCCCAAGGCCTACTACTTTGAGCAGGCGCGTAACGGTGTCTTCACCCGTATGGCTATTATTGACTACTTGTTAAACGGCAAACGTTAAAAGTTAAATGATAAAGCCAGTCTTTTATTTCATTTTTAATGTCTTACGTTTAACCTTTTACGTTTAACTTTTAACGATTATGGAACAAGAAAAACAACTTAAAGTTAGCGCTATAAATAACGGAACGGTGATTGACCGTATCCCTTCTTCACAATTGTTTAAGGTAATAGAAATTTTAGGATTGAGTAGCTGCGATCATCAAATTACCTTTGGAATGAATCTCGACAGCAAGCAGTTGGGGAGTAAGGCGATTATTAAGATGTCCGACCGCTTTTTTGAAGACGATGATATCAACCGCATAGCCCTAATAGCTCCCGAAGCAAAATTCAATGTCATTCGAAATTATAAAGTAGTAGAAAAAAGACAAGTATCTATACCCGAAACAGTTATAGGGATAGCCCAATGTTTTAATCCCAACTGTGTTACCAACCATCAGCCGGTTACCACCCGTTTTCGAACAATAAAAACGGATAAAGGCATGGTACTTAGCTGTCATTATTGCGAAAAGCTAACCGATATGCAACATCTGAAAATTATCGCTAAAAAAGATAACTAAAAGATAATAAAGTATTACCTTTGTGGAAAATCAACTTTAGTACCATGAATATTGTTGAACAAAATATAGAAACAGTAATAGACCTTTGTAAGGAACACAAGGTGCTTAATGCGTATTTATTTGGTTCAATTTTAACAGATAGTTTTACTCCTGAAAGTGATGTGGATTTTTTAATCAATTTCGGACAGGTTGAATTGCCTTCGTATTATGATAATTACATTGAGTTGAAAGATTCTTTAGAGAAATTATTAAAACGGCCGGTGGACTTAGTGGAAGAAAAGACGATCAAGAACCCTGTTTTGCGGCGATCAATAGATAGAAACAAAAAAATAATTTATGGATGAACGAATTGAAAAATGGTTATATGATATTCGTTTTGCTATAGAAGAAATCGAAGGCTTTTTTGTTCAACATGAGAAAACTTTCGCAGAATTTCAACATAATCCTATTTTAAAACGGGCTATAGAGAGAAATTTAGAGATAATAGGTGAAGCTGTAAATCGAATTTTGACAAAAGATCCCGAATTTCCCTTGGAGCATGCTCGTAAGATAGTGGGATTGCGGAATTTTATTATCCATGCCTATGACAGTGTATCTGACGAAAATATTTGGGCTATTGTTATCAATAATTTACCGAAATTGAAAGAAGATATAAATAGCTTAATCTAGTTATCTAACCTTTCAATTTATAAGATAAAAGCGGGGCAATATAAAATAATTCTCGCTTTTTTTGTTTTTATGATAATAATTTGTACTTTTGAAACAAATTCTAGGAAATTAAAATATAAACTATAAAAATTAATTTAATCTAATCATGAAAACAGTACACAATTTCAACGCAGGACCTTGTATCCTCCCCAAAGCAGCAGTTAATGCCGGTATCGAAGCTTTAAAAGACTTCAAAGGCAGTGGCATGTCAGTAATTGAAATCTCACACCGTACCAAAGACTGGGAATCAACCATGGACGAAACCGTAGCTTTGTTCCGTGAGTTGTTGGATATCCCCGAAAACTACAAAATCATTTTCCTCGGTGGTGGTGCCAGTACCCAATTTATGATGATCCCTTTCAACTTCTTGGAAAAGAAATGTGCATATTTGGAAACCGGCGAATGGGCTAAGAAAGCTTATGATGAAGCCAAA